>JBJTSL010000085.1:0-6446 GCA_046076625.1 Allobrachymonas sp. | reverse complement strand
TATGAGCAGTGGCCATCCAACGGAGTTGGCCAGACTGAAGGCGCTCCCGCAATGCTGTGGTTTTGGGGTCTTGAAACAGGAAAAGATCCAAAACGATGTTGGTGTCCAGCACCACAATCTGGACTGTGCTCATGGGGTTGGCGGCATGCGGCGGCCAGCAATGTCAAAGCGGAACAGGCGGCATTCAATTGGGCCGTTCCACAGGGGTACGCGGCGGGTCTCTTTGAGGCGCATTTTGCCAGGCAGCTTCATGTCGGGCACGAGCAACCAGGCTGTCCAACCGTCGAAATGGGTTTTCCAGTGGGTGGCGAGTTGGGGGAAGAAATCACCTGCTTCTTGGTTGAATTCGGCGGTCTCGCGCGCATGCCCTAAGCCCCTTCCAGACCCTGCCACGCCGGCTACCTCGATGCGCTCGCCATAGGGTGGGTTGGTCAGAATCACCGCACCTTGGGGTGGCACTTGGCAGGGCGGTTTGCGCTGCAAGGCATCCCCGCCACGGAACTCAATTGCGCCTGCCACGCCTGCCAATTGCGCATTGTGCTGCGCAAAGTCCACCATGCGGTGAGCCACATCCGAGCCGTAAATGAAGGGTTTTCGAAGGCTTTTTAAGCTGTTCGCCGGCATAGAATCAGCGTGGAGTGCTTCTGTTTTCATAGCATCCCACACATGTCTTTGAAATGGCAGCAAGCGCTCAAAACCAAAGCGGCGCTGGCCGCCTGCGGGAATGCCGAGTGCGATTTGCGCGGCTTCAATCGCAATCGTGCCGCTGCCGCAGCAAGGGTCATACAGGGGTTGATCAGGCATCCAGCCGCTGGCGGCGAGCATGGCGGCTGCCAATGTTTCTTTCAGGGGAGCGTCCCCTTTGTCTTGCCGCCAGCCGCGTTTGAACAAGGGCTCGCCACTCGTATCGACATCCAAACTCACGTGTTCTGCACTCAAGTGCACGTAAATCCGTACCTCTGGGCGCTGGGTATCGACGCTCGGGCGCTCGCCGGTTTTGTGGCGAAAACGGTCGCAAATCGCGTCTTTCACGCGCAAGGCAGCGAAATTCAGACTCTTCAAAGGGCTGCGGGTGGCAGTGATATCGATTTTGAAGGTTTGGCGCTGGGTGAACCAGATTTCCCAAGCCACATCACAGGCGGCCTCATAGATATCGTCTTCGCTGCGATAGGGCCGCTGCATCACGCCAATCAGCACGCGGCTGGCCAGCCGGCTGTGCAAATTGAGCAGTATGGCCTGCCGCCAACTGGCTTTGACGGCCACGCCGCCCATTTCTTGCCGCACAGATTCGCTGTCGCCGATGATCTGCGCGGCTTCATGGGCCAGATAGGTTTCCACGCCGCCTGCGCAGGGAAGGAATAAATGCAGGTTGTTCATAGCGTCTTTCGCAAACTCGTCACCGGAATGCGCAACGCTTCACGGTACTTGGCCACAGTACGACGGGCACATTCGATGCCTTGTTCTTTGAGCATGAGGCAAATAGCGTTGTCCGACAGCGGTTTGGCTTTGGACTCGGCATCGATGAACTGCTTGATCAGCTCGCGCACAGCGGTACTCGATGCAATGCCACCGGTCTCGGTGGTGAGCGCCGAGCCGAAGAAGTATTTGAGTTCAAACGTGCCATAAGGCGTGCTCATGTATTTGGCGGTGGTCACGCGGCTGATGGTGGATTCGTGCATACCAATCTCGTCCGCAATTTCTCGCAGCACCAGTGGCCGCATGGCTACCGCGCCGTGTTTGAAGAAGCTGGCCTGTCTGTCCACGATAGATTGGCTCACGCGAAGGATGGTGTCAAAGCGCTGCTGCACGTTTTTGATGAACCAGCGCGCTTCCTGCAAGCGCGTTTGCAAGCCTTGCACAGCTTCGCTCTTTTTGCCGCCCTTCATGCCGCCCAAAGCATTCGCATACAAATCGTGCACATGCAATTTGGGCACGACCTCTGGGTTGAGCTGCGCCACAAAATGCGTTTGCCTACGCTTGATCACGGGGCGCACGATCACATCCGGAATCACCATGTTGCGCTCCACCTGTGCAAAGCGGCGCGCGGGTTTGGGCTCCAGACGGGAAATCAGTGCAATCGCCGCTTTGATCTCATCTTGCGTAAGTTTGCACAGCGAGCCAAGCTTGCGCACATCGCGCTTGGCCAGCAGCTCCAGCGGCTGCGCGAGGATGCTGCGCGCGGCCTGCGCCTCTTCCGGGTGGATGCGGCCTTGATGTTCGCAGGCAGCGATTTGCAGCAGCAAGCATTCCGCCAAGGAGCGTACGCCCACGCCGGTGGGCTCCAAGCTTTGCAGCAGTTTCAAGCTGATGGCAAATTGCGCAAGCAGCTCCTCGACTTCTTCCAGAGAGTGCGCGCCCAAGCTGTGGGCGATCTCTTCCAGATCGTCCAGCAAATAACCGTCGTCATTGAGCGATTCGATCAACACACGCAGCGCTGTGGCATCTTGCTGTGAGAGGCGCAGCGAGAGCGCTTGGCGGTGCAGATGCTCTTGCAGGGTCTCGTCGCCCGCGCTGCCCTGTGTGCCATCAGGCGCGTCGTCGCCCGAGTTTGCATTGCTTTGGCGGGCACCAGCTTCCACGCCCCACTCGGAATCATCGGGCGCTGTCTCGTGGCTGCCATCGCCCTCCCAGTCTTGCGGCTCGGTGCTGGGCGCGTCACCATCGGCGTCTGAACTGGCATTTTGAGCATCAAATGCGTCCTTCTCCGGCATAGAATCTGCGTTAAGTGCTATTGAATCAGTAGCGCTTAAGAGCACGTCGTCGCCGTAGGTTTCGCGTTCTTCCTGTGCCAATAACGCATCATCGCGTTGGCTGCGCTCCAGTGCGATGCGTTCCTCATCGCCCAGCGGCGCTTCTTCCTGCTCCAAGAAGGGGTTGTCTTGCAGCATTTGCTCAATCTCTTGCGAGAGTTCCAGCGTGGACAGTTGCAGCAGACGGATGGACTGCTGCAACTGCGGCGTGAGAGCCAGATGCTGGGAAACGCGAAGACTTAAACCAGGTTTCATATGACCGCTTCAGCTGGGCAGCCGAAGTGTTGCCTTACATGCGGAAATGCTCACCGAGATAGACGCGCCGCACATCGGCGTTGTCCACGATCTCGGCGGGCGTGCCGCGCGCCAGCACACGGCCTTCGCTGATGATGTAGGCATGGTCGCAAATGCCCAAGGTTTCGCGCACATTGTGGTCGGTGATCAGCACGCCGATGCCCCGGCTTTTGAGGAAGCCAATGATGCGCTGAATCTCAATCACCGCAATCGGGTCAATGCCCGCAAAGGGCTCATCGAGCAAGATGAATTGCGGGTTGGAAGCCAAGGCCCGCGCAATTTCCACGCGGCGGCGCTCTCCGCCCGAAAGCGCCAGGGCCGGTGATTCGCGCAGATGATCAACGCGCAAGTCTTTGAGCAACTGCTGCAGCTGCTCTTGCATCGCGTCTTTGCCCACAGGCTGACCGTTTGCATCGCGCTGCAGCTCCAGCACCGCTTGCACGTTGTCCTGCACATTGAGCTTGCGGAAAATCGGGGCCTCTTGCGGCAGATACGACAGCCCCATGCGCGAGCGACGATGTATCGGCATGCGCCCCGCGCTTTGGCCATTGATCAAAATCTCACCCGCGTCCGCGCGCACAAGGCCGACGATCATGTAAAACGAGGTGGTTTTGCCAGCCCCGTTGGGCCCGAGCAGCCCCACGACTTCTCCCTGCGCCACCGAGAGCGACACATCCTTGACCACTTGGCGCGCACCATAGCTTTTTTGCAAGCCCTGCGCCTCCAACTGGCGTAGCGGTTCGCTGCTGGGGCTGCTCACTTCTTCTCCCCGCCGAGCGCGGTACTGGGACGTAGCGCTGCACCGGATGCGCCGCCGGGCGCGGCGGCTGGGGCCGCGGTCGCATTGGGCGCACTGGCCGTATTGCGAGGGCTCAGCACAGCACGCACGCGGCCAGCCGGCGCACCTCCCCCACTCGGCGTGCCCGCCACATTGAACACATCGCTGGTGTTGTCATAGGTGATCAAAGCGCCCTGCGCTTCATCGCTCACCGCTGCGCCACGCAGCCGGCGCATCTGGGCGTTTTTGCTGAAAGTCACGGTGTCGGCTTTGTCGTCATAAATGATGGTCTCGGCATCGCCTTCGATCCATTCATCGCCACTGTCTCTTTTCTGCCGGAAAAAAGCGCGTTTGCCGGCAGCGGATGTGGCCGTACCGAATTGGAAACCCTCATGGTCGTGCCGCACTTCCACACGGTCGGCGCGAATGATCATCGTGCCCTTGGAGATCACCACATTGCCTGTGAACACGCTGGTTTGCTTCACATCGTCATAGCGCAGGGAATCTGCCTCAGCATTCATGGGCTTTTGGCGATCCGCTTTTTCGGCCCAAGCTGTAGGCATTGCGAGCAAGCTGGCGAGCGTCAGCACGAAGGCGGGCACGGAAAGGGAAGGCAGTTCAGGTTTCATCAGATGCCCCATGAAGATCAGAGGAACAGAGTCGGATGGAAAGTGTACTTCAATGCGGCACAAATTTTGCTTTGTAGCCGCGTCTTTGCAGGTTTAGTGAATGATCTTTATGGCGCGCCGTCACGGAATCCGGCCCTCATCGATCCATCGGGGCAAGTGCCACACTCTCTCTGCCAAGGCGTAAGCCGTATCATCGCTGCATGGATTGGCAAGCCGCTCGTGTCTCATTTTTCTTGGCTGTGGCCACAGCGCTGCTGCTTTTGCCACTGGGCCTGTGGCTGGGGCGTTGGCTCGCGTTCACACCGAGCCGCTTCAAGCCTTGGATCGAAGCCTTGCTGCTGCTGCCTTTGTTGCTGCCGCCCACCGTGATTGGCTTTTATTTTCTCATCGCGCTGGGTCACGCTGCGCCGCTGGGTCGCTGGTTGCATGAGACGCTGGGGCTCTCGCTGGTGTTCAGTTGGGAAGGCTTGCTGCTGGCCTCGCTCTTGATCAATATTCCCTTCATGGTGCAGCCGATTCAAAGGGCATTTGCGGGCATTTCGCCGGCGCTGCGCGAGGCGGCTTGGGTGGGCGGCTTGTCGCCCTGGCGTTGTTTTCGGGCGATTGAATTGCCGCTGGCTTGGCCGGGGGTGGTGGCGGGTATCGCGATGACGCTGGCTCACACTTTGGGCGAATTTGGCGTGGTGCTGATGGTGGGCGGCTCGATTGGCGGGGAAACGCGCACGCTCTCGATTGCAATTTACGACCGCATGCAGGCCTTTGACGAGCGGGCAGCGCATGGTATGGCGGCAGCGTTGGTGCTCTGCTCTCTGGTGTCTTTGCTGGTGGTTTTCGTGAGTGAGCGCAAACGTCTGCGTGGGCGGGGCGCATGAGCTCCAGCCCTTCTCATATTGACCACACCGGTTTGCGCGTGCGCTTGGCCAGCAGCGGCCCGGTGTCTTTGGAGGCGGATTTTGACTGCGCACCGGGTGAGTTGATCGCCTTGGTGGGCGCTTCAGGCAGCGGCAAAACCACACTGCTGCGCTGCATTGCAGGTTTGCACAACGTATCGGATTTGCAAGGCAGCATTCGCGTAGGCGGCAGCACCTGGCTGGATTCTTCGCAAGGCCTTGCACTCAAGCCGCAGCAGCGGCGCGTGGGCATGGTGTTTCAGCACTATGCGCTGTCTCCACATTTAAATGCTATTAATAATATAGCACTCTGCGCAGATTCTATGCCGGGCTATGGCCAAATTGACTCTAGAAAGCAGGCTTTGGCATGGCTGCAGCGCATGGATTTGGCAGAACTGGCCGAGCGACCGATTCACCAGCTCTCCGGCGGCCAACAGCAGCGCGTGGCGCTGGCTCGGGCTTTGGTGCGGATTGAAGGGCGCACGGGCGGTGGCTCGCAGGGCGTGCTCTTGCTCGATGAGCCTTTTTCTGCCGTGGATGCGCCGATGCGGCAAGTCTTGTACCGCGAATTGGCGCAATTGCGCACGTCTTTGCAAATGCCCATCGTGCTGGTGACGCATGATTTGAACGAGGCGCGGCGTTTGGCCAACCGCATCGTCATCATTGATGGCGGCGCGAGCTTGCAATGCGCCAGCCCAGCGCAGGTGCTGCGCAGCCCGCGCAATGCGCGGGTGGCGCAATTGGTGGGTATTCACAATCATTTTCATGGGCAGTTCCGTAAGCAAGCTGCGGGCTTGGCGTCTTTGCAATGGGGTAGCAGTTCAAACGCGCCAAGGCTCACGGTGCGAGACAAAGGCAAGATTGATGACGGCACAGCGGTGACCTGGGTACTGGCAGGTGAATCGGTGCAACTACTGGCCGCAGACAGCAGCCCGGCAGCCCAGACCAATGTGCTGCAAACCCAGATCAGCGAATTGCTGCCACTGGGCGAAATCAGCTTGTGCCGCTTCGCCGTGCAGGCCACACAAGACAGCATCCAACTCAATCTTGCTACCTCGCTGGTGATATCCATGCAACTGCAAGTTGGCGCAGCGGTGCAATTGGC
>JBJTSL010000084.1:0-2100 GCA_046076625.1 Allobrachymonas sp. | reverse complement strand
GGGAGGCCGCGCCGGCGAATTCTGCATGGGGCTGGCGCTTGGGCTGCAGGGCATGCCAGGTATCTACGGCCTTGCGGCGGATACCGATGGCATTGATGGCGTGGAGGCCAATGCCGGCGCTTTTGTCGCACCGGACACGCTGGCGCGTGCGCAGTCTCTGGGGGTGAAGCTCGCTCACAGCTTGGATCGCAACGATGCGGTGGGATTCTTCGAACCCTTGAACGATTTGGTCGTGACTGGCCCGACACATACCAATGTGAATGATTTCAGGGCACTGCTGATTCTTTGAGCCAACCCCGCGTCTTGCCGGGGTTCATCAGGCCATGCGGGTCGGCAATGCGCTTGAAAGCAATTTGATTGGGGTCAATTTCTTTCATGCCACCGTCTTCAATCGTGTAAACATGGTTGTCGAACACCATGCAGCCGTCTTGCTCGAATTCTTGGATGATTTCGTAGAGGCGGGCTTTGTCAAAGTAGCTGACCAAGGGCAGGCCGAAGGCGACGCAGCCCCCGAATTGGCGGCCGAATTCGTGGTGCATGAGCACTTCATCGCCCCAGCGTGCCATTTGTTGTTCTACCAAAGCGATATCAATTCCCTTGCCTGCTTCCCAGGGCGCGACGGTTTGCAGGTTCGTCCAGCTTTTGTCTTGCTTGAGGGCAATCAGTGTGGTGTGGTTATAGGCGCATTCGAAGGCGGGAGAGAGTTTTTCTGCAGTTAACTCGCTCTCTGTGAAGGCCATGGATTCGCTGCCGCCATGCTTTTGCACGAGAGTACGCCATGCGCTGATGAAGTCGGGATGGACCATGGAGAAAACGGCATCTTTGGTGGCAGGGAAACGCGCGCCGAATTCGGCTTCGTAGTACGGCGCGATACGTCGCTCGACGGCTGTGATGAGGAAAGCATCGACGCTTGCACCAATCTCCTCAGTGGCCTCGCAGCCAAAACGCAGAGCGGCGCTGTAGCTGTCAAACAGGGCGATGTGGTGCACCCAATTGACCGCCGGCTTGAGGCTGAGCGTGAGCGCTGTGATGATGCCATTGGTGCCATAGGCATGGTGAACTTTTTGGATGTCGGCGTCTTTAAGCTCGATGACGCGCGGTTTTTCTTCGAGAGTGACGACGCGAATCATCGTGACATTGCCCGCGTCTTTCAAAATGCCATTGCGCACGCTGCCAGCGCCTGCATAGCCGCCTGCAATGAAGCCACCGATGGTGGCGATGTCTCGCGTGCTGGGGAACATGAGGATTTCTTGGCCGCCTTGGATGCTGGGGTCTGCTCGCACGGCTTTTTCCAGATTGGCAATCAGGATGCCGGCTTCGCAGGTGACTTGGCCTTTTGAAATGCTGATCACGCGATTGAGCGCGGTCATATCCAAGATCACGCCACCTTCTAGCGGCACGCATTGACCATAGTTGCCGGTGCCGCCGCCGCGAATCGTGACATTGAGGCGATGCCTAGCGCATGCGGCGGCGAGTTGGATGACCTCTGCCTCCGTGCGCGGGCTGACCAGGATGTCGCCCATCTTGTCATCCAGCTCAGCCTTGAGGATGGGGCTGTACCAGTAATAGTCTTTCGACTTCACTGCCAACGTGTGTGCATCTCTGGTGTGGGGGATGCCGGGGATGTCGTGGAGGAAGGCTTCGAAGTTTTTCATAGCAAGTCAAGGAAAAATTCTTTGAACGCAGAGGACGTGAAGGTTGCGCAGAAGGCTCAGAAAAGAAACAGCCAAATTTTGAATTTCTTTTCTGCGTCCTCTGCGTTCAAAAGGTATTCAAAATCTCAGAGTTTGATAATCGCTGCAATCGAGGTGCAATCATTAAATCTCGCGCATCGCCCGCTTGAACCAGCAACAAATCTTGAACGCTACAACCCACGCGAATCAGGCCATCCCAAGGCAAATTCATCGCCTTGGCGGGCGCTTAGGTGATGCTACTGAGCCAGTCTAAGGGTGGAGAAAGATGCCCCATTTGCACGCCCAGCGCGTAGCTGGCCAAGGGGTTGTAGCTGCCATAGGGGTAGAAGGAATCGGCCACATTGTCGGTGGCGATTGAGCAGCTCACGCCCAGCTCGCGGGCTTCGCGCAGGCGGGTGAGGCCGCG
>JBJTSL010000083.1:0-4001 GCA_046076625.1 Allobrachymonas sp. | reverse complement strand
TAGCTTTTTACTAAAAAAGAGTATGTTAAGTATCTTTTGTGAGAAGCAAAAACACTTACAAAGCAGGGTCGCGCATTTCCCAACGAATCTTGTCAACCTCGGCCAGCAGCTCTTTTGACAGCTCAGGCGTGTTCCATGCGTCCAAGCATTCATCGAGCTGAGCCAGAGACGTCACACCAATGATCGTGCTGGCGACGCGCCAGTTTTGGTAGCAGAAAGCCAAGGCGAGCTGGGTGGGCGTGAGGCCATTCGCCTTAGCCAAGGCGTTGTAGCGGCGGGCGGCGGTTAAATGCTCGGGGCGTCCCCAGCGCTGCTGCTGAAAGCGCTCATACAAGGCCATGCGGCCTGCCTTGGCCTGGGGCGATGCATTCGGATCGGTCAAGCCATTGGAAGCATCGTATTTACCCGTGAGCACGCCGAAGCCCAGCGGCGAATAGGCCAGCAAGCTCACATTCGTGCGGTACATCACCTCGTCCAAACCGTTATCGACAATGCGGTTGGTCAGGCAATACGGGTTTTGTACGCTCACGATGCGCTCCAAGCCATGCTGCTCGGCCACATGCACAAATTCCATCACGCCATAAGGCGATTCGTTGGACAGGCCAATCGTGCGCACCTTGCCTGCTTTCACCAAGCCCGAGAGCGCTTGCAGTTGCTCATGAATGCTGCTGTTGCCGGCCAACTCTTGGTCAATCTTGCGGTTGAAATAGGGCACGCCAAAGGCTGGCACATGACGCAGCGGCCAATGGATTTGGTACAGGTCAATCACATCGGTTTGCAAGCGGCGCAAGCTGCCTTCGCAGGCTTCGCGCATCTGAGCGGGTGAGACGTTGAGGCTGCCGCCGCGCACCCAATCCATGCCCCGCGCAGGGCCGGCCACCTTGGTGGCCACGGTCCATTTCTGGCGCACGCCGGGGTTGGCTTTGAAGTAGTTGCCGATGATGGTTTCGGTCACCGTGTATTTCTCACCCGTGGGCGGCACGGGATACATCTCTGCCGTGTCCATGAAATCCACGCCGCGCTCCAAGCTGCGTGCAAGAATGGCATGCGAGTCTTGTTCGTTGACTTGCTCGCCAAAGGTCATCGTGCCCAAGCAAATGGGATGGATGTGCAAGTCGGATTGGCCGAGGCGGCGCTTGGTGGAATTTTGTAGTGGGGAGAAGGTACTCATTCCCCAAGGATAGCGCAAACAATCAACCGGATCGCATCAGTGCCCGATGCCGCGCGCCATCGCCGCTGCTGCAATCGCCACCAAGGGCAGCAGGTGCAATTGCGCCATCACCAGCTTGCGGGTGGACTCCCATGCTGCGGCTGGCGGCAACTGCCCGGTGGCAGCCCAATGCCTCTTCCAACGGATGAAACGCACCGTGGGCACGATGGAGATCAAGCCGATCAGCACGAACAGCGCGATCTTCGTCCAAAACACTGGGTTGCCGCTGTAGAACTCAATGCCTTTTGCACCTGCGCTCAGGCGAGCGCCACCGATCAAGAGCAAGACAACTGCGCCGATACCGTAGAGCGCATCGACCCGTCCCAAGGTGCGCAAAATGCTCTCGCTAGGAGCTTGACGCATCAACAGCGCCTCGCGACCCAGCACCGACACAAGCAGCAGCAAAGCAATATGGTGGCCGCTGGCCAATAGAAAATCAAGTGTCATGTCTGTACTTTCCGCATTACTGCGCGAAGTATGTATTCAGTGGCGTCCACTGCACAAGTCCTTGGCGATGAAATGCGGTTGCGTCGCCGCCAAATGCAGGAATTACAGTGCCAACGCACGCCCGATCAAGATTTTCTGCACATCGCTGGTGCCCTCATAAATCTGGCACACGCGCACATCGCGATAAATCCGCTCCACCGGAAAATCACTCACATAACCGTAGCCACCGTGCACTTGAATCGCATCGGAACACACTTTTTCGGCCATCTCGCTGGCAAAGAGCTTGGCCATCGCGGCTTCTTTGAGGCAGGGTTTGCCAGCGTCTTTGAGGGCTGCGGCGTGGTGAATCAAGGCGCGGGCGGCTTCGATCTGCGTGGCCATATCGGCGAGTTTGAATTGGACGGATTGGTGCTGAAAAATCGGCTGACCAAAGCTCTCACGCTCCTTGCTGTATTTCAGCGCGGCTTCAAAGGCGGCGCGTGCCATACCCAGGGATTGCGCGGCAATGCCAATGCGTCCGCCTTCCAGGCCACTTAAGGCGATCTTGAGTCCTTGACCTTCTTCGCCCAGTAAATTCTCAGCGGGCACGCGGCAATTCTCGAAGCGAATCTGAGCCGTGTCACTGGCATGCTGGCCGAGTTTTTCTTCGATTCGTGCGACTTCATAGCCCGGCGTTATGGTCTCGACGATAAAGGCGCTGATACCTTTTTTACCAGCCGCCTTGTCCGTCACGGCCATCACAATGGCCACATCGCCATTCTTGCCACTGGTGATGAATTGCTTCACACCTTTGATCACATAGAAATCGCCGTCTCGGGTGGCCGTCGTCTTCAAGCCATCGGCTTGCGAGCCGACATGCGGCTCGGTCAGGCAAAACGCACCGAGCATGTCGCCGCGCGCTAAAGGCTTCAAATACCTTTGCTTTTGCGCCTCATTGCCCCACGCCATGAGAATGGAGCACACCGGGCAATTGTTGACGCTGACCACCGTCGATGTTGCACCGTCGCCGGCCGCAATCTCTTCCAAGATCAACGCAAGGCTTAAATAATCCAAACCCGCACCGTCGTAACTCTCAGGCACTGCCACGCCATAACAACCCAAATCCGCCAAGCCGCGCAATTGCTGTTTCGGGAAGTGATGCGTTTTGTCCCACTCAGCGGCTTTGGGAGCAATTTCAGTTTGTACATAAGCACGCACGGCATCTTGCACGGCGATATGGTCTTCGGAAAGAATCATGTGTTGTCTCTTTTCAACTGGCTACCAAGACAGAGGTTTGCCGTCATAGTTTAGGAACTTGCCGTTATCTGCGACTTGTAGACCTGCAAGCACGCGCCGCATGCCCAACACGGATGACTCCACTGCCAAATCCGCGCCGCGACCTCCCATGTCGGTACGCACCCAGCCAGGGTGAAAGGCAATACATGTCGCTTGCCCAGCCAGTGCAACCGATGCATCTTTCAGCACGGAGTTCACAGCCGCCTTCGATGCACGATAAAGCCAACCCGAGCTACTTTCCCGCAAGCTGATCGATCCCATGCGCGAAGAGATGATGGCGAGTTTGGAGTGGGCTGCCAGCACATCGGTCAGTTGTGGAATCACGCGCATCGGCCCTAGCACATTGGTATGCATCACGGCATTGAAATCCTCTGTCGACGGCGGTTGCAACCCCTCGCTGCGCGGTCCAAACACACCAGCGTTGATCACAATCACATTGATTTGTTCACCGTCCAGTTGCCATGCCAATCCGCTCACACTTTCTGGTTTGGCGACATCCACTCGCAGTGCTTTTGCGCCCAAAGCGGCGATTCTGCCCAGACCCTCATCGCCACGCGCTGTCGCAATCACGCGTGCACCTTCATTCGTATATTGGCGCACAAACTCCAAGCCAATGCCACGCGATGCGCCGACGATGAGGATGTTCACAGTTTTTTGATCAAAGTTGGCAGTACGCCGGCATACAATCTGCGCAAGATGCTATTTTATTTATAGCATTTCCAAGCAAACAGCCGTGCCCTCTCCCCCGCCAATGCACAACGTTGCGACGCCTTTTTTCAGGCCACGCGCCTTCAAAGCATGCATAAGTGTGACCATGATGCGTGCGCCGGATGCGCCAATCGGATGGCCGAGCGCGCAGGCACCGCAGTTGACATTGACGATCTCGTGAGCAACATTGAGCTCAGTCATCAATGCCATGGGCACGACGGCGAAGGCTTCGTTGACTTCCCAGAGCTGCACGTCTTTGACGCTCCAGCCGGCTTTGGCCAGCGCCTTTTGCGTGGCGCCCACGGGGGCGGTGGTGAACCAATTGGGTTCTTGGGCGTGCATCGCGTGGCTCACAATTTTT
>JBJTSL010000082.1:0-2960 GCA_046076625.1 Allobrachymonas sp. | reverse complement strand
ACACCCGGTCCTTTGCCATACCAAATGCCAAACACGCCGTCATACTTGTTGCTGCCTTGCGGCGCAAAGCCGAGCTGTTGCGTGCCCCAAATCGCCGTGGCCGCCAGCTCCTCATTCACGCCGGGTTGAAACACCACATGCTTTTCAGCCAAATACTTTTTCGCCTTCCACAGTGCTTGGTCATAGCCACCGAGCGGTGAGCCGCGATAACCGCTGATGAAGCCTGCGGTGTTTTTACCCATCTGCTGATCACGCAAACGCTGCAGCATCGGCAGCTTCACCAGCGCTTGCACGCCGCTCATAAAAGCGCGACCGTAATCTAAAGAATATTTATCGTCGAGAGTGACGGTTTCTAGCGCTTTGCGGATGTGCTCTGGTAGCGGTGCGTTCATGCGGCGTGTCTCCAAGTGCCGCAAAGTTTAGGCTGTATCGACAGCGTTGTGTTTTCTTTTTCGCTTGAAAATCAGAGCTTCAAGAAGATTTATTGCTAAATTTCAAAAAAATGCGCAATTAATTACTGTTTAAGTAATTATGCAAGCAATTCAAGTGGGATTTGATCAGGCATGGCGCAACGAAGTAGCTGAATTCATCAGCGTGTTTTCTTCGATGCTGGGTTCACCAGGTAAGCTGAGATGGCTTCGGTGAGTTTGCCTGCTTGCTGCACATGCCCTTTGCGGCTGACCATCAAGCTGGTCACCAACGCCTCGATTAGCAAGACTGCTGCCACCGAGCTGCTGGAGATGACTGGGTGGTGTGCTGTGGCTAACAGCACGTCGTCGGCCAAGCTCACCAAAGGCGAAGCCAATGTCGCCACTCTGCACGACACCAATGGCCGCTGGGATTTGTTGGCACAACTGCGCGCTGATAACCTGCAAGAGCTGGGCAAAACACTGGAACGCATCCGCCTGATCAAAGGCATCAGCAATACCGAGACGAGCATTCATTTGGAGACGTATCGCCTGTCTTAGCGAAGCAGCAAGATGCTCGCAAGATACTGAATGCACAAACCAAAGCAAGAGGCATTTTCAGCAGCCATCTTTGATGGTTTCTTATGCCAAAATCAGCGATATGCCGGCAAAAAATCAGATATGTTTGCTATTATATTAATAGCAAACTAGGTTTGCTTATGGGTTCAAGCGTCGCGCCATTTCGCCCCCTCTGGACTTCAGCGCCAGTTGGCCCGGTAATCCTGCGCATACAGCGTCAGGCTTCGCGGGGCAGCCCCGGTGATGCGTTGCACTGCGTCGGTCGTGCGCTCCGCATAGCCCAGCTTGAAGAAGCCCAGAATCATCAGCAAAAACTCAGCGTAATCGGCGGGCAGCCCCGCGCCGAGCAAGCCTTCACGCATGGCCTCAGGGCTGATCTCGGTGTAGCCAATCGGGCGGCCTGCGGCCTTGCTCAAGATCGCGGCCACTTGGTCGTGATCGAAGGCTTCGCTGCCGGTTAGGTCAAAGTCTGCGTTGTCAAACTGCGTGCTGGTCAGCAGCTTGGCCGCCACGGCCGCAATGTCGCGCGCATCAATGAAGCTTCCCTTGGCTTGGCCCACAGGCAGGAAGATTTGGCCCTGCTGCTGAATGCCATGCAGCCAAAAGGTGTTGAAGTTTTGCATGAACCAATTGGGGCGGATCACGTTCCATGCCAGGCCTGAGCGCTCCAAATGCAGCTCGGCTTTGCGCAGCGGCGCATTCTCATCCGCATTCGCGCCCATGGCCGACATCAGCACCACTTTGCTCACGCCGCTGGTTTTGGCTTGGTCAATCAGGGGGATGAGCAGCGCGTCTTGGTTGGTGTGGCCCGGAGGCGCGAGCAAGAAGGCTGCATCCACGCCGGCAAAAGCCGCTTCACGGCCTTCGCCCGTGAGCACATTGAGCTTGACCTGGCCGCTTTCGCGGGCGGCGCCGCTGGTGGCGCGGCGCACCTCATGCCCCTGGGCCGCGAGCAAACCGCTCAACACCGAACCGACTGTTCCACTCGAACCGACAACAAGAATACGTGACATAAAAACACTCCAATGAATTGATTGAGGAGTGGATCATGATCTGTTTTATCCGAACTATAAATGGCAAAAAATACATAAAACATGTCTTCTAGTACGAAATCATGGATAATAGAGGAATGGACATCTTGACCGATATTCTTCAGCAAGCCGGCCTGCAGCGCCGCCTGCTCGACCTCAGCGCCCTCGTGCCCGGCACGGCGCTGCGCTTTCCTTGCGATAAAAGCATCGGCCTGCATGCCGTGACGCAAGGCCAAGTGTTTTTGATTGCGCCCACGCTCGATCAGCCGATCGCCTTGCAAGCCGGTGATGTCGCCTTGATGGCGCGCGGCTGCGAGCATTTCTTATCGCTGGAGCCCTCGGCGGATGCCGAGCAAATTCAAACCGTGGCGGGCCGCTTCGCGGGCGCGTCGCAAGAGCCCGCCGCCTTGGTGGGCGCGCAAGTGGTGAGCGGCGCCTACCAGCTTTGGAATGCACCGCTGCATCCCTTCCTGCGCGAGATGCCGCCTTGGCTCGTGCTGCGGCGCGACAGCGTAGAAAGCCTCTCGCCCTTGGCCATGACGATTGGCCTGCTGGATGCCGAAGCGCGGCGCGGCGAGCTCGGCGCATCCACGATCGTGCATGGCCTGCTCGATGCCGTGTTCACCTACGCGCTGCGCGAGCTGCTTGCGCGCCAAGCGAGTGATCAAGAAGGCTGGAGCCTGGCCGTGCGCGACCCGCAAATCCGCCGTGCCCTCTCGCTCTTGCATGAAGACTGCGCCAAGCCTTGGACGCTAGAGACGCTGGCGCGCGCCGCTGGCCTGTCGCGCACGGCGCTGGCCGAGCGCTTCCGCCAAGCCCTAGGCGACACCCCGCTCAATCACCTGCGCATGCTGCGCATGCAGAAAGCCATGCAACTGCTCGCCAATACCGAACAAACGCTGGAGCAAATCGCGCAAGCCGTCGGTTACCAAGACGCCTTCGG
>JBJTSL010000081.1:0-4806 GCA_046076625.1 Allobrachymonas sp. | reverse complement strand
CGCTGCGGATAGCCACAACAAAGATAGCCCGGTGGCAGCACAGTTTGCACGCCCGCATGCCAGAGCATGGCTTGCGTGGCCAAGCCCACTTGGGAAAACAGGCGCTCCGAGCCGCAGCCAGGGAAATAGAACACAGCTTCGGTCTCGGCGGTCGTTTGCTGCGGGTTGCGGATGATCGGCACGTAGTCGTTGTCTTCAATATCTAGCAAGGCGCGCGCGGTTTTCTTCGGCAAGTCACCTGGCATTTTCTTTTTGACGAATTGGATGACTTGTTCCTTGATCGGCGCGGCGCCTAAGGTGGCGGGTGGCTTGGCAGTTTGTTTGTTCGCTAAGCCGCGCAGCAGATCATTGGCCAAGCGCTGCGCTTTGAAGCCCACATCCACCATTGCGGTGCGCATGAGCTTGATGGTCTCGGGATTTGTGGCGTTCAAGAAAAACATCGCCGCTGCATTGCCGGGGCGGAATGACTTCTTGTCCATCTTACGCAACAGATTACGCATGTTCATCGAGACATCGCCAAAGTCAATTTTCACCGGGCAAGGCGATTCGCACTTGTGGCAGACGGTGCAATGATCGGCCACATCTTCAAACTCTTCCCAATGGCGAATCGACACGCCACGCCGCGTTTGTTCTTCATACAGGAAGGCTTCGATCAGCAGCGAGGTCGCCAAGATTTTGTTGCGCGGCGAATAAAGCAAATTCGCACGCGGCACATGCGTAGCGCAAACCGGTTTGCATTTGCCGCAGCGCAGGCAATCCTTCACCGAATCGGCAATCGCACCAATGTCCGATTGCTGCATGATAAGTGACTCATGCCCCATCAGGCCAAACGATGGCGTGTAGGCATGGGTGAGATCGGCATACCATACATCGGCAGCTATTTTTGAAGCATTTTTGGCATCTGGCCGGCATGAATCCTGCGCAGAGTGCTCCTGATTTCGTAGCAGTTTACCTTTGTTGAATCGCCCTTCAGGATCCACCTTGGCTTTGTAATTCGCAAAGGGCGCAAGCTCTTCATCGCTCAAAAATTCAAGCTTCGTGATGCCGATGCCATGCTCGCCCGAGATCACGCCATCCAAACGACGCGCCAGCGCCATGATGCGTCCAACAGCTTCATGCGCGGTTTGCAGCATCTCATAATCATCGCTGTTGACGGGGATGTTGGTGTGCACGTTGCCGTCGCCGGCATGCATGTGCAGCGCGATCCAGACGCGGCCTTTCAACACACGCTTATGAATAGCCGTGGTCTCATCCAAGATGGCTTTGAACGCGCCGCCAGCAAAAATATTGCGCAGCGGGGCTCGGATTTGTGTTTTCCAGCTTGCGCGCAGCTCGTGATTTTGCAATTCAATGAATTTTTCGTCCACGGAATTCAACCAGCTTTGCCACAGTTCGCGCTCAGTCTTGATCAGCGCAATCGCCTCGCTCACGCGGCCTTCGAGCAACTCGGCGCTCGGAATTTCTTGCGCATCGTCGCCTTTGCCTAGCGGCAGATTGCCGCGCTCAAAAAACGTGAGCAACTCATTGGCCAGTCTCAGTTTGTTACGCAGCGACAGCTCAATATTGATGCGCTCAATGCCATCGGTGTATTCAGCCATACGCGGCAGCGGGATTACCACGTCTTCATTGATCTTGAAGGCGTTGGTGTGTTTGGAAATCGCGGCGGTGCGTTTGCGATCAAGCCAGAATTTTTTGCGAGCTTCTGGGCTGATCGCTACGAAACCTTCGCCGCTTCGCGAATTGGCGATACGGATCACCTCCGATGTGGCGCGCGCAACCGCATCCGCATCATCCCCCACGATATCGCCAATCAACACCATCTTGGGCAAACCAGAGCCCGATGCACCCAGAGACTGGGCTCGTTTGGATTTGGTGGCGTAACCGACGGCTTTCAAATAGCGGTCATCCAAATGCTCCAAGCCTGCCAACAGAACTGACGAGCGCTTTTGCTCGGCAAACATGAAGTCCTTGATTTCCACAATCGAAGGCACAGCATCTTTGGCATGACCGAAGAACTCAAGGCACACAGTACGCGTGTGCTGCGGCATTTTGTGCACGATCCAGCGCGCACTGGTGATCAAGCCGTCCGTTCCTTCTTTCTGGATGCCTGGCAGACCCGCGAGGAATTTGTCCGTCACATCCTTACCCAAGCCTTCTTTGCGGAAGGTGCTGCCGGGAATGTCGAGGCGCTCCGTTTTCAGCAGGTTTTTGCCACCCGCATCGAAATATTTGAGTTCGAAGCTGGCCAGCTCCACATCATGGATCTTGCCCAAATTGTGGTTGAGGCGCGTGATTTCCAGCCACTGCCCATCAGGCGTGACCATGCGCCATGAAGCAAGGTTGTCCAGTGCCGTGCCCCAGAGTACGGCTTTTTTACCGCCTGCATTCATGGCGATGTTGCCACCAATACATGAGGCTTCTGCCGAAGTGGGATCAACTGCAAACACATAACCAGCCCGCTCCGCGCTATCTGCCACCCGTTGCGTGACCACGCCAGCTTCAGAAAACACCGTGGGCACAGCTTGGCTTAAGCCCGGCAATTGCACCAGCTCTACTTCCGTCATGGCCTCGAGCTTTTCAGTGTTGACGACTGCCGATTTCCAAGTCAGAGGAATCGCGCCGCCGGTGTAGCCCGTGCCACCGCCGCGTGGCACGATCGTGAGACCCAACTCGATCAAGCCTTTGACCAAGCCAGCCATCTCTGCCTCAGTATCGGGGGTGAGCACCACAAACGGATATTCCACGCGCCAGTCAGTCGCATCCGTCACATGGCTCACGCGCGAGAGACCGTCGAACTTGATGTTGTCTTTGGCGGTGTATTTTTTCAACACGCGCGCCACTCGTGAGCGCAGCGCACTGGCCTGCGCAAACCAAGCATCAAATTGCGCCACGGCAGAGCGCGCCGCTTGGAGCAGCTCGCCCACTGCTGCATCGCGATGCGCATCTATGCCCGGCGTACGGCGCTTTTCCACCTCGCCTAAACGATGATGCAGCGCCTCCACCAGGAGTTTGCGCCGACGTGGGTTGTCGAGCAGATCATCTTGCAAATACGGGTTGCGCTGCACCACCCAAATATCACCCAGCACCTCATACAGCATTCGTGCGCTGCGTCCCGTTTGGCGTTCGGCCCGCAGCACACTGAGCAACTCCCAAGCACGAGAGCCGAGCAAACGAATCACGATCTCGCGGTCGGAGAACGAGGTGTAGTTGTAGGGAATCTCACGCAGGCGCGCTGTTTCGTGCTCACCGCCGGCTTGCGGCGTGGCCAAAAGGTGCTGAGGCAAAGGAGCGTTCATAAGCAATTCACGTCTTGAAAGACGATTATCGCTGGAATGTACGGGTTTGCACTGATGAGGTGGCTTTTGTCCACACTGACAAAGGACTCAATCAATCACGCTGATTAGCTTGAGCATGCCCAAAAACTGTTTTTTCTCGACCTCATCCAGTGCGCCCAGCAGTCGCTGCTGCACTTTGCGGGCAGGTTTTTTCATCTCCATGGCCATGGTTTCACCCTCGCTGGTGAGCCAGAGCAGCTTGCGGCGTTTGTCGGCAGGCGAGGGCTCGCGGCGCAGCCAGCCACGCTCTTCCAAACGCATGATCACAGAGCCTGAGGTGGCTGCATCGAGCGCCACGCGCTGCGCCACGGTGATTTGATCAGCGCCTGGCTCATCCACCAAGGCCTGCATGATGGCAAATTGCAAGGAAGTGACCTCGTAATGCCCCAACTCCTCAGCAAAGATGGCCATGGAGGTTTGGTGCGCGCGGCGAATCAAATAGCCGGGGGCTTGGGAAAAGTCAAAGGAAGTGGACATGCGATTCTGAATATCAGAGATGATTGTAAGCATGCATACGATCAGGGTAAACACGAGGCAAGGCAATTCATATGCATACATACAATCTCGACCGACTGCCATGCTCACAAAAACCAACCACCCCGACCGCGCCCAGTTGTATGCGGATACGTCGCCACACCACCTCACGCCGCTTTGGGAGGTGCTGCACGCGCTCGTGCCCCAGCAGCCTGCATCGCCATGCGTACCGGCTTTGTGGAAATACGGTGAGGTGCGTCCCTTTCTCATGCGTGCCGGTGCTGCGATCACGGCTGAAGAAGCGATTCGGCGTGTGCTGATTTTGGAAAACCCAGCGTTGCGGGGTCAGTCTTGCATCACACAATCTTTGTACGCGGGCTTGCAGCTCATCTTGCCCGGCGAGGTCGCGCCCAGTCATCGCCACACGCAAAGCGCGCTTCGTTTCATCGTAGAGGGTTCTGGCGCTTACACGGCCGTGGATGGCGAGAAGACGACCATGCAGCCGGGCGATTTCATCATCACGCCGAAATGGACATGGCATGATCACGGCTACGAAGTGAGCCGTGATCAAAAGCCGAAAACGCACGGACATCAAGGCAGCGACCCGATGGTATGGCTCGATGGCTTGGACATCCCAACAATCCGGTTCTTTGACGCTGGCTTCGCAGAAAACGACAGCAGAGCTTCACAAGAGATCAAAAAAGCAGAAGGCGCAAGCTACGCCGCCTATGGCCACAATATGGCCCCGGTACGTGGTAACAGTCCTTTCGGTAACACCAGCCCGATTTTCAGCTATCCCTACACGCGCACCCGCGAAGCCCTGCACACTCTGGAGCGTAGCGAAAGAATTGATGCATGGGATGGCTTCAAGCTGCGCTATACGAATCCTCTCACCGGCGGCTCGCCCATGCCCACGATGCAGACCTTCATGCAGCTCTTGCCTCAGGGTTTCAAAGGTTTGCCCTACCGCCAAACCGATGGTGCGGTGTTCAGCGTG
>JBJTSL010000080.1:0-2512 GCA_046076625.1 Allobrachymonas sp. | reverse complement strand
GAGGTGCGCGAGCGCTTCGAGACGAACCGCGACCTGTGGGTGGCGTGGGACCGCGTCGGTCGTGTGCGCGACGAGCACGGTGCGCTGGAGTGGCACCTCGAGCGCGTGCTCGGGCTGCGCCACCTCGACCTCGCCGCCATCCGGGCGCGTGCCCTGCACGTCGTGGTGGACGGCTGCGCCAGCGTGGGCGGCGTCGCATTCCAAATCCTTGACCCGGCTTTGCGCCTGTTTGGCTTTGCTGGCCTTGGCTTTGAAGCGGTCAATGAAGAGCTGCAAATGCGCAATTTTTTCCTGCTGCTTGGCAAAAGCGGCTTGCTGCTGCGTGATGCGCAGGGCGCGCTGTTCTTCAAAAAAACTGTAGTTGCCCCCGTAGCGTGTGATCTGGCCTTGGTCAATGTGCAAAGTCACGTGCGTGATCGCGTCCAGAAATTCTCGGTCGTGGCTGATGACCACCAGCGTGCCGGCAAAACGCTGTAGCCAGCTTTCTAGCCAGACCAAAGCATCCAAATCCAGGTGGTTGGTGGGCTCGTCCAGTAACAGCAAGTCTGCCGGGCACATGAGGGCGCGCGCCAGCTGTAGGCGCATGCGCCAACCGCCGGAGAAGCTGTTGACGGGGTTGCCGAGTTCGTTGATGCGAAAACCTAGGCCGAGAATCAGGGCTTGCGCGCGGGAGCGAGCATCGTGCGTGCCGGCGTCGTGCAGTTTGCCGTGTAGCTCGGCGATGGCCATGCCGGTGGCTTCGGTATGTGCGACGGTATCCGCATGCTCAGCTTGTGCGAGTTGCTGATTGAGCTCGGATAAGCGCGTATCGCCTGCCAAGACGAAATCCGTCGCGCTTTCAGTCGTTTCGGGCATGTGCTGGAGTACCTGCGCCATACGCCAAGCAGTGGGCTTGAAGAATTCACCGCTGTCTTCGTGCAGTTGGCCAGTGAGCAGGGCAAAGAGGCTGGATTTGCCTGCGCCATAGCGCCCCACGAGGCCCACTTTTTCGCCGGGTTGGATGGTGGTGCTGCAACCTTGCAGCAGCACTTTGGCGGCGCGGCGCAGCGTGATGTTTTTCAGGGAAATCATGGTCAATCATTGAGCCGCAACCCATGGCGCGGCGAATAAGCCGGCTTCAGTTGTTGGACTGAGAGTTGCGGCGGCGCTCTTCCATCTCTTTGCGCTCCACGCAAACGGGATGGTTGCGGAATGTGGCTTTCTCGCATTGCTCCTGCATGCAGAACTGAAAGCCCAGCAAGACACGGCCTTCACAAGCTTCGCGCGGACCTGCCGGGCCACGTGGGGTGGCAGCAGGTGTGGTCGGCGTGGCTGCACGAGGTGCTGGAGCGGGTGTCGGTGCTGGGGTGGGTGCAGGCTCAGGCTCGGCCACAGGTGTGGGACGCGCTGGTGTGGCTGGCGCACTGGCTCGGTTGGCGGGCAGCAAGGCTCTGACAGCAGAGGCTGCTCGGGCAGGCAGGCCCGCGCGTGCCCCCGATGCGGCACTGGCTGGGGCAGAAGCCGCCACTGCAGGCGCGATGGTAGGGCTGGCGTTGCTGGCGCTGGAGGCCAAGCTGGCAGTGCCTGTGCCAGTGGTCGGGCTGCTGCTCGATACGGTTGGACTGGAATTAGCCACGCTGGGGCTGACCGTTGATGTGACCGTGGGCACGGGTGAGGAAGCCGCTGCATCAGACGCTGGCGCGGGCGCTGGGCCACGTGTGAGCATGAAAGCAGCAGCGCCCACAATCAAGGTGCCCAGACCCGCCCAGAGCATGGTTTTTGAGGACTTCTTCTCTGGAGAAGCTGCTTTGCCAGAGGCGCCACGTTTCGAAGACTTGACGACATCGGCTTCCAGAGGTGCAGCCGCTGGCTCCGCGCTGGCTTTGCGAATGCCTGAGACGTTTTGCGCTGAGCCCGGCTCGGTCATCGGAAATTGGGTGGGTGCGAATTGCGTGCTCGCGCCGTATTCCGAATCGTTATAAGCGCTCGGCGGCAGGGTGGGGTCATCTGCCTTGGGGGCGGCGGGCGTAGCGGGCAAAGCGCTTGAGCTGTGAGGTGTTGCAGGGGAGGTCACTGCACCTGAGATCACAGTGCCCACAGGCGCGGACACCATGGTTGCCTCACCCGGCTTACGCAACTGGGTGGCTTCGTAGCGCGAGGCCGCACCAGCAGCGCGTTGCGCATCGGCCAAGGCTTTGAGTTTGCGTTTGGCCAGATCGGCGTAAATGCCCACCGGAAAGCGCTTGAGAAAGCCTTCGAGAATTTCGGGCTCGTTGCTGTCCTTGATGTCTTTCCAATAGACCAATTCCAGCTCTTGCGTGACCGTGCTGCCGCTTGTGCCACCACTCATGCTGCCGGGAAACGTACCAACGCTCTCGGCCAACTCGGGGCGGGGATGTGCAGAAGGCGTGATCGTCAAGTCGGCATTGTTCACCGCAGCTTTGAGCGCTGCGGCGAATGCAGCCGCGTCGGCAAAACGGTCCAGCTTGGATTTGGCCAAGGCCTTGGCCACCACAGAGTCAAGCGAGGGGGG
>JBJTSL010000079.1:0-3981 GCA_046076625.1 Allobrachymonas sp. | reverse complement strand
CCTCGTTTCAGGCTCACACCTCGTTGGAATAGGCTGATACCGTTTTCCGTGGTTGGCCTGTGGTATTTGTACCGTTGCATCAAAGGCTGGCTGCGCTTCAATGACAACCGCAGCCCGCGCTAGGCATTGGCCCAACACCCGACGACCATGACAAATGACCCGAGTTGTATTTTCTGCAAGATCGTTGAAGGCAAAATCCCTTCGCGCAAAGTTTATGAAGACGAGGAAATCCTCGCGTTCCAAGACATCAACCCTTGGGCGCCAGTGCATTTTCTGGTGATTCCCAAGGAGCACATCACCTCCATGGCGCACTTGGAAGAGCGCCATGCGACTTTGATGGGGCGCATCATGTGCCTTATCCCGAAGCTGGCCGCACAAGTGGGCTGTAACCCCTACCCGGAGGGCGGATTCCGAGTGGTAAGCAACACGGGTGAAGAAGGCGGCCAAGAAGTGCAACATTTGCACATCCATCTGATTGGCGGCGCGCGGCCTTGGAAAAAGGGCTAAAGCCTCCGGTCACGCCGGAACGCCTGCGGGGCTTTAGAATCAGCAGTTATCGCAGCCTACGCTGCACTAGGAGATTTTCATGGGTTCATTTTCAATTTGGCATTGGCTGATTGTTTTGCTGATCGTCGTCATGGTGTTTGGCACGAAAAAGCTCAAGAACATGGGCTCTGATTTGGGCGGTGCGGTCAAAGGCTTCAAAGACGGCATGAAAACAGGCGGCGAAGGCGAAAAAGACGCGCCTGCTGCGCCCGCTGGCCAGGTCGCCGATGGATCTGCCGCCAAAACCACGATTGACGTGGAAGCCAAGCAAAAGTCCTGATCACTGAAGCCGCAGTTTTGCCGTGATCGATTTAGGCGTTTCCAAAATCGCCCTGATCGGCGCTGTCGCGCTGATCGTGATTGGGCCCGAAAAGCTCCCGCGTGTCGCCCGCATGGTGGGTACGATGATCGGGCGCGCGCAGCGCTATGTGAGCGATGTGAAGGCCGAAGTCAACCGTTCGATGGATTTGGACGAGCTCAAAAAGATGAAAGAAAGCGTCGAAGGCGCAGCCCGCGATGTGCAAAGCTCGATTCAAACCTCCGCTTCAGAGTTTGAAAAATCTTGGGATGAAGCCACCAACACTGCTTTGCAAGAGCCGCCCAGCTTCCCTGAATACCAGCGGCCGCATAAAAAATGGCGCATGAAAAATAGCGCCACGCCGCGTTGGTTCAAGCAGCGTGCGGGCGTGCGAACCCACGCCCAGTCGGGCGCGGCCCGCGTGGCGCGTTACCGCGCCGTGAAGCCGAACTAACAGTTTTGATGTGACTTGGCTGACATGACCGAAGAAAAGAAAGACGAGCTGGCCGGCACGGAGCAGCCATTTGTGGAGCATCTCAAGGAGCTGCGCGACCGCTTGCTCTATTGCTTCTATGGCTTGGTGATTGCTGGTATCTTGCTGGCGATTTGGCCGGGTCCCAGCGGTTTGATCGACTGGATTTCCAAACCCATCATGGCGCATATGCCCCCCGGCGCGAAGTTGATTGCGACCGGCGTGTTTTCTCCGTTTTTTGTGCCGCTCAAAGTTTTGCTGATGGGCGCTTTCCTCCTGGCGCTGCCTTGGATACTGTATCAACTGTGGATGTTCGTCGCGCCCGGTTTGTACAAGCATGAGAAGCTGTTTGCCATGCCGCTGATCATGTTTGGCAGCCTGCTGGCCTACACCGGCTTGGCTTTCGTGCAGTTTTTCGTGCTCGACAAGATGTTTGCCTTCATCCAGCAGTTCACGCCCGCCTCGGTGGCGGCCACGCCTGATATCGCCTCGTATGTGGAGTCCATCCTGAGTCTGTATATCGCGTTCGCCCTGGCCTTCCAAGTGCCGATTGTGGTGATGCTGCTCACGCGCTTCAACATCGTCACGATTGAAAAGCTCAAAGATTTTCGGGGGTATTTTGTCGTTGTGGCCTTCGTGATCGCCGCCATCGTCACCCCGCCCGATGTGATCAGCCAGCTCGCTCTGGCCATTCCGATGTGCATCTTGTACGAGGTAGGCCTGATCGCCTCCAAGTTCTACATCAAGTTCTCCAAAAAGCCTGAAGACGCCGCGGCTGACACTCCAGCGGCTTGATTGCGAGCGATTGGGGTCGTTTTTCGGCATCTTTACTGCGTGAGGTGCTGCAGATTTTTAGTGCCCAGAGAGTTTCGTGTTGGAAAGAACGTCTGCGTTCGTGAGCCGCCACGCTTGGGGCGCATCAATCCGCGTGTCCTCTGGCTGGCGCTTCGCGCTTGCCACAGGACATTCGCACACTGAGCCCACCCAAGCGCACACAACGAAGACACAGGCCTCGGCATAGGGCCGCAGGTAAAGCACGCCACCACGCTCAGACAGTAAAAATTTAAGCAAAACAAGCCACTCGCCGGCACGAAACCTGCGTAGAGTGCTACCAAATCGGTAGTAAAGAAAATCTATTGCAATACACAAAGTCAAAGCTGTTCATGACGCATACGCATATTCCGCACTAGGGTTATCCCTCTAAAGCGCCTACAATCGTAGCCCCTGTGACAAAAAAGACGGCGCGGCGACAAGTTGCGCGCGAGACAATTGACATGCCCTCCATGAACACCCCTGCCGGCAATACCGATGCCCAACGCGCTCAGGCGCGCGAAGAATTGCGTCGCGCAGCGCTTGAATACCACGAGCTCCCCACACCCGGCAAAGTCGCCATCGCCGCAACCAAGACGCTGTCCAACCAGCGCGATTTGGCCCTGGCCTACAGCCCTGGCGTGGCCGCGCCTTGCGAAGAAATCGTCAAAGACCCCAACAACGCCTTCAAATACACCGCGCGCGGCAACCTAGTGGCCGTGATCACCAATGGCACAGCCGTGCTCGGCTTGGGCGACATCGGCCCGCTGGCGGCCAAACCGGTGATGGAAGGCAAGGGCGTGCTGTTCAAGAAGTTCGCAGGCATCGACGTGTTTGACATCGAAATCAACGAAAAACACGATCTGGACAAGCTGGTGGACATCATCGCTGCCTTGGAGCCGACCTTTGGCGGCGTGAATCTCGAAGACATCAAAGCCCCCGACTGCTTCTACGTGGAGCGCAAGCTGCGCGAGCGCATGAAGATCCCGGTCTTCCATGACGATCAGCATGGCACGGCGATTGTCGTGGGCGCGGCCATCTTGAACGGCCTGAAAGTCGTTGGCAAAGATCCAAAAAAAATCAAGCTCGTCACTTCGGGTGCGGGCGCAGCGGCGCTGGCTTGCCTTGGCCTGCTCGTGAAGCTCGGTATCCCGCGCGAGAATATCTGGGTGACTGATCTGGCGGGCGTAGTCTATGCAGGCCGCACCGAGCTGATGGATGAAGACAAGATTCAGTTCGTACAAAAGACGGACAAGCGCACCTTGGCCGAGGTCATGGAGGGCGCGGATGTGTTCCTCGGTCTGTCTGCGGGTGGTGTCTTGAAGCCCGCCATGGTCAAGAGCATGGCCGCCAAGCCGCTCATTCTGGCGCTGGCCAACCCCACACCTGAAATCTTGCCGGAAGAGGTCAAGGCGGTGCGCGATGACGCGATCATGGCCACCGGGCGCACGGATTATCCGAATCAGGTGAACAATGTGCTCTGTTTTCCCTACATCTTCCGGGGCGCACTCGATGCCGGCGCATCCACCATCACTGTGGAGATGGAAATTGCAGCGGTGCATGCGATCGCGGAGCTGGCGCAAGCCGAGCAAAGCGAGGTCGTTGCAGCCGCCTATGCCGGTGAGAAGCTGGCTTTTGGCGCGGAGTATTTGATTCCTAAGCCCTTCGACCCTCGCCTGATGATGAAGATCGCACCCGCCGTGGCCAAAGCGGCGGCGGACAGCGGCGTCGCGCTGCGCCCGATTGCGGACATGGAAGCCTACAGGCAAAAGCTGCAAAGCTTCGTGTATGCCTCCGGTACGACGATGAAGCCGATTTTCCAAGCCGCCAAGAAGGCCGCCAATAAGCGCATCGC
>JBJTSL010000078.1:0-2064 GCA_046076625.1 Allobrachymonas sp. | reverse complement strand
AGCGCATTGAGCTTTTCTGCTGCGTGAAGAATCGTGGGAATGATGTCTGGGCAGGCCATGTTGCGCGCAGTGATGAATGGGGCAAGACGTAAGCCCACGCGCTGCGCACCCACCTCGTCCACCACGGCTTGCGTGACCTCTTGCAAAAAGCGCACACGGTTATCTCGTGAGCCGCCATAGCGATCAGTGCGCTGGTTGGAGGTCGTGCGCAAAAACTGATCAATCAAGTAGCCGTTGGCCCCGTGAATTTCCACCGCATCAAAACCTGCTCGCATTGCATTGGCCGCAGCGAGGCGAAAGTCTTGAATCACACCAGCGATTTCATCAATTTCAAGAGCGCGTGGCATCGAGCAATCGACCATGCGCCCCACGCCATCCTCACCCACAATCCACACCCTCGCATTGGGCGAGAGCGCAGACGGCGCCACAGGCGCTTGCCCGCCATGGAACACCGTATGCGACATGCGCCCTACATGCCAGAGTTGAAGCACGATTCGCCCGCACTGAGCATGAACGGCATCCGTCACTTGCCTCCAGCCCTGCACCTGCTCCTCGCTATGAATGCCTGGCGTGAAGCTATAGCCCTGTCCTTGGGGCGTGATTTGCGTGGCTTCGGTCACGATCAGCGATGCATCTGCCCGCTGCGCGTAGTACTCAGCCATGAGCGCGTTAGGCACATTGCCAGGCTGCGTGGTGCGTGAGCGCGTCATGGGCGCCATCACGATGCGATGCGGCAAATCCATGGCACCCAGCTTGAAAGAGGTAAAAAGTTGAGCAGTCATGGCGATCTAAATCCAACAATAATGAAGTGACAGGAGTTTGAGGCAATTTATAATCAAAAACAATGCAGATAAAATTGATTTATTTTCAAAATAATCGGAATAATAGTAATGCGCCTTGCCGACCTAGAGCTGCTGATGCACACCGCTGATTTAGGGAGCTTGAGTGCCGCCGCCAAGCTGCTGGATTGGTCGCCCGCAGCCGCTAGTGCAGCGGTCAAGCGGCTGGAGACGCAATGGGGCGTGCCTATCTTTGTGCGCAGCACGCGCAGCCTGCGCGTTTCGGCGCAGGGCGCGCTATTGATGCCGCATGTGCGGCAGGCTATGCAAGCACTGGCGGCAGCAAAAGAAACCGCCGCCAATCACCACTTACTGCGTGGCGAGCTACAAATCTCCATGCCCTCAGATTTGGGCCGCAATGTCTTGTTGCCGCATCTCGATCGTTTCCAAGAACAGCATCCATCATTGACTATGCTGTTGCACTTCACAGATAGCCCCTCTGATTTGCGGCGCACATCGGTCGATGCGGCCATCCGCTATGGCACACCTGCCGACTCCACGCTGGTGGCCTTGGCGCTCGCCCCACACAACCAGCGCATCCTTGTGGCCTCGCCCAGCTACCTAGCCAAGCATGGCATGCCAAAGCACGCTGAGGATCTCAAGCAACACGAAGCTTTGCGCTTCATGCTCAGCGGAGCATTGCCCAAAACATGGGCTCTCAAAATAGATGCGCAATGGCGCAACCTTGCTATCCAAGGCATGCGCAGTAGCAACGACGGAGAGGTTGTGAAGCGTTGGGCGATCAAAGGCATGGGCATTGCCTACAAATCCAGGCTCGACGTCGCGGCGGAACTTGAGGATGGCGTGTTGCAACACGTGCGCCCAGATTGGGACGGCGAACCCAGCCCTTTGTACCTGGTCGTCCCCGGACGCCACCATCTCACACCAGCGATTCAAGCGCTAAGAAGCTGGTTGCAGCAGTGCTTTCAGGTGCAACAAGTGTCGTGATTCGAGCTCACTCCCACTCAGTTGTCAACCCGTGAGAAAAAACGGACTTCATGGGATTGCGTCGCACTAAACTGAACGATGGCAATTGATCGTCAAACATCGTCCATACCGTCAGTTTTACCGTCAGACAAAACCGTGTCTGCTTCGTTGACCTGTAGTTAGTCGTTTGCCAGGCGACTTCGATTTCAGTCAACCGCATAGCCCTTTTTTACTTTTGTTCGGCACTTCGTTTGGCCGGACGCGACTCGTGATAAGCATCGTCCAAACGCTGAAAGAC
>JBJTSL010000077.1:0-5377 GCA_046076625.1 Allobrachymonas sp. | reverse complement strand
TCCAGCGGTCTGCTCTCGTTGCCCAAAACCGTGTTTCCCGGCGGCGCTTTGATTGGCTGCAATGCGGGCTATTTGAACGTGGGGCGCATCAAAGGCAGCCATGCCGCCATCAAAACCGGCATGCTGGCCGCCGACGCGGCTTTCGACGCCGTCCATGCGGGTCGCCAGCATGATGAGCTAAGCGCCTACCCCGAAGCTTTCGAGAAAAGCTGGCTCTACACTGAGCTTAACAAAGACCGCAACTTCAAAAACTGGTTCAAGAAGGGCCTGCTGGTTGGCACGCTCATGAATGGCATCGAGCAATTCGCCCTGCGCGGACATATCCCATGGACGCTGCATCGCGACAAGCCCGATCACGCTTGCCTCAAGCCCGCGCGTGAATGCCAAGAAATCAAATACCCCAAGCCTGATGGCAAACTCACTTTTGATCGTCTTTCCAGCGTGTTCATCAGCAACACGAACCATGCAGAAAACCAGCCTGCGCACCTAACGCTCAAAGATGCCAGCGTACCGGTTAACACCAACTTCATCACCTATGCCGGCCCTGAAGGCCGCTATTGCCCGGCCGGCGTCTATGAATACGTGCGCGACGATGCTGGCAAAGACCGCCTGCAAATCAACGCGCAAAACTGCGTGCATTGCAAGACCTGCGATATCAAAGACCCGACGCAGAATATCGTCTGGGTCACGCCCGAGGGCGGCGGCGGGCCAAATTACGTGGGCATGTGACCTAGGGGTCAATCAATCTGGAAAAGCGTGAAGTTTTCACGTTTTATGGCCATTGGAATTGCGAGCTGGGTTACCAAATGATCCAAGTGGTACACAGCGGGCTTAGGATGCGTTGATGAACTTCGCCAAGCTGTATCAGCACCGGGTCAGTTGGCTCTATGCACCGATTGTTGGGCTGGCCGTGGTGGCGTTTTTGGTGTTGTCGCAAATCTGGCTGCCCTTGCCGCCTAGCGCCATCACACTCAGTGCTGGCCGTTCGGGCGGCATGTACCAAGAGCATGCAAAGGCCTACCGCCCAATGCTCCAAGCGCAGGGCATTGAGCTGAACATCGTCGAATCCGCCGGAACAGGTGAGAATTTGCAACGGCTCAAAGATCCGGCCAACACCGTGCAAGTGGCTTTTGCGCAAGGCGGCTATGCGCTGGGCGAAAGCTCAGACCCTGACAGCGTTGGCATCCAAACCTTGGCGCAGATTGATATCGAGCCGATTTGGGTGTTCAGCCGATTCCGCGATGTGGATTCTCTATTGCGCCTGCAAGGTCAGCGTGTGGCCATTGGCCAGAGCGGCAGCGGCAGTCGTGCGGTAGCTTTGAGACTGCTCACTCAAGTGCGGCTGGAGGCCAAGGATGTCTTGGAATCTTAAGTGGTGGGTATGGAGACCGTGAAAGCGCTGCGCGAGGGCAAGATCGATGCCACTGTCTTCGTTGCCTCGGTGAATGCGCCCTCGGTGCAAGCCTTGCTCAATACGCCAGGCGAGTATTTGGCCAACCTCAAGCGTAGCGCGGCCTTGAGCGAGCGCATGCCCTATTTGGATGCGCGGTTTGCCGCTGCAGGCAGCTTGAATGCCAGCCGCCTACAACCCCGCAAGACATGGTGCTGCTCAGTACGGTAGCCAGTGTCTTGGTGCGAGAGGATGTGCATCCGATGATCAAGCGCAGCTTGATGCAGGTGATGCTGCAGCAGCACTCAGCCGCAGGCCCGCTGCATCGCTCCAATGAGTTTCCGCATCTCAAACGGCTGGAGTATCCCAGCGCCATCCAAGCGCGCGAGGTGCTGCGCGAAGGCTTACCTCGGCTAGAGCGCCATTTCCCTGTACAGGTTGCGCAGTGGCTGTATCGATTGCTGTTCGTCGGCCTGCCGTTGGCGTTTGTGGCTTGGCTGTTGTGCAGGCTGATACCGGGCTATTTGATGTGGCGCATCGACAGCCGCATGAACCGCTGGTATGGCGAGCTCAAGTTCATTGAAAACGATTTGAACCAAGGCGAGCCGGGTGGGCTGCAAATGGCGCAATTTCGCGTACGTTTGCGCCAAATCAGCCAACAAGTGGCCGCTTTTCCCATGCCCAAGAACTACATGCAGCGCATGTTCCTTTTGCAGCAGCACATTGCGCTGGTGGGCAGCAAAATGCAGGCGCGTTTGGGCCGATGAAGCTTGATCTGCTCTTTCGCAAACAGTGGTGGCTGATGTATGCCCCCATCTTGCTGCTGGCAGTTGCGCTGCTGTGGCTGTCGTTCACGCAATGGTTGCCGCTGCCGCCCAAGCAGGTGACACTGTCGGTGGGCGTGCCCGGGGGCGGATACTCCCTGCTGGGGATGCAATACCGCAAACATCTGGCGGAGCTGGGTGTTCAAGTGTCGATGGCCACCACGGCGCAATCACACAGCGGCCTGAAAGAACTCAACGACAATCCCGCGATTGACTTGGCTCTGATCAATGGCTTGCTCGCCACCCAGGCCCCGCAGAGTGACTACATGGCCCTGGCCGCCATTGAGCGCGAGCCGATTTGGATTTTCACGCGTTTGCCCACGCTCAACCGCTTGGCCGAATTGCGTGGTCTGCGCGTTGGCGTGCCTGGCTACGATGTCTTGCAAGAGCGCGTCACCCAAGTGGTGCTGGAGCAGGCGCAGCCCAAAAGCTCTGACGTCACGCTCGTGCCCCTGGAGCGTGAGCGTTTGGCCAACGCCTTGCTCGATGGGCAAGTTGACGCGGTGATCTTGATGGGCAGCGTGCGCAACGAAGTTGCGCGCAGCATGATTCGCGGTGCAGGCATTCAACTTCTGGGCTTTGAGCAAGTGGGAAAATTGCTTGCAAAAGAGAAAACCCTGCGTCCCTTCGTATTGCCCCAGGGCGTGATTGAATTTCGCGGTGATGTGCCCTCACGCGACCTGACCATGGTGGCTGTTGACCTGCATCTGGTGGCACGCAAAAACATGCATCCGGCCTTGCAGCGCGCCATTTTTTCTGCGGCCACGCGCATCCACGAAATGCCCAGCTTCTTGCAGCACCAAGGTGAGTTTCCCGCTGTCATTGGCTTGGATTTCCCGGTGTCACCCACGACGCTGGCCGCAGCCCGGGGTCAGCGCCCGTGGCTGGAAGAACTATTACCTTACCGCTGGGCGCAGTTGGTTCAATGGCTGCTCTATGCGGCGCTGCCCATCTTGCTGGCAGCCTTGTTGCTACTGGCTTGGATTCCTTCATGGTTTGAATGGCGCGTCAATGCCGCATTGCAGAATTTCTATGGCGAGCTCAAGTTTTTAGAGACGGAAATCAGCTCTGTCGCATCGGAACGCCCCATCTAGATGCGCCAGATGATCGTGCGCTTGGATGAGATTGAGCAGCAGGTCATGCAATTGCAGCTGCCTCCGCAGCACACGCACCGCTGGTACGTCCTGCGAAGCCATCTCTCCGACGCGCGAGAGCGGTTGCTGAACTTGCGAGCCCGCTGAAACTGCGTGGGGCTGCTGCAAAGCCCAACGGGGAGGCAGCTGTTTTGCGTGTAGAGTGCGGGGCATGACTGTGCAAAAAAATCGCTCTCCTCACCCCTCCCGCCCCTCTTCTTTTGCTGCCAAGCGCATTGCCATCATCGGCGCTGGCATGGCTGGCATCACCGCCGCCCGCACCTTGATGCAAGCCGGCCATCACGTCACCGTCTTCGAGAAAAGCCGGGGCGTGGGAGGCCGGATGAGCACGCGGCACACCGAATTTGGAAGCTTCGATCATGGCGCACAGTATTTCACTGTGCGTGACGCGCGCTTTCGCCAGATGATGCAATGGGCTCTGAGCAATTCACCCGAGATCGCTCGGCCTTGGGGCGCTAACGCGGTGCGTGTACTCGACAACCAAGGCCGTACGTTGGAAGCTGCCCTACCCAGCCGCGAGCCACATTGGGTGGCGCAGCCGGGTATGAACGCGCTCGTCGGCCACATGGCCGAGCCCTTGCTGGCCCAGAAACACATGCTGCAAGGCTTGCAAGTACGCTTGATCGAATGCGCTGCGGATGGCCGCTACAGCCTGCTTTGTCATAGCCCGAATGACGCAGCCGCCCAACCGCAGAGCGTCGGCGGTTTCGACAGTGTTTTACTGGCCATTCCCAGCGTGCAAGCGCAGGTATTGCTGCAAGAAAGCGCCAGTGCAGCCCGTGGTTTGAAAACACCGATAGTGAAAACACTATCAAAAAGTGAGCAATCTAGGCAGGTTCTGTACCGGGCTATGGCCGATTTTTCTCAGAAAATCAGCTCTGTGTCTGTCTCACCCTGTTGGACATTGATGCTCGCCTTCCCCAATGCACTCCCCCTCAGACCGAACGAACCCTTGCGCACTCTCGGTCCGCAATGGAGTGCCGCCCGCTCGACCCATCACCGCATTGCTTGGCTGGCCCGCGAAAGCTCGAAACCCGCACGCGGTGGCATCGAGCGCTGGACAGTGCAGGCCAGTGCTGCTTGGAGCCAAGAGCATTTGGAAGACCATGCCGAGCGCGCCCAAGCCAAGCTGCTCAGAGCCTTCGCTGAAATCACCAATATCCGTGCCATCCCCGCACATGCGCAGGTGCACCGCTGGCGCTATGCCAAAACCGATAAACCGCTGGGCGTTTCACATCTGTGGGACGCATCCACGCGTATCGGTGTGTGTGGTGACTGGTGCATCGGGCATCGGGTGGAGGATGCGTTTGTGAGTGGGCTGGAGTTGGCGCTTGCGGTCTGGCTCTGGCTTGCTGTGGCGCAAAAAGTTGCACCTTGCAACGTGACGGCTACTGGCCAGCCTTGACAACACTGACTGCGATCACCTTGATACCAACGGCGGGATAAACTCGCGCCATGCCCCGCTACATCGGTCGCTTCGCCCCCTCCCCCACTGGCGCTTTGCATGCTGGCTCGCTGGTGGCAGCTCTTGCAAGTTGGCTCGATGCACGGGCGCATGGCGGCCAATGGTTGGTGCGTATCGAAGATGTGGATAAACCGCGCTGCGTAGAGGGCGCAGACCAAGAAATTCTTCGCCAGTTGGCCGCTTGCGGTTTGCACCCCGATGAGGCACCTGTCTGGCAATCAAAACGGCATGCTCTCTACCAAGCCCAGCTCAATCAACTGATCCGACAACAGCGGGCCTATGCATGCACCTGCTCGCGCAAGGACATCGAAGCGGTTTGGGCTGTGCGCGGTGTGCTGAAAACTCGCCATGTCGAGTTGATCTATCCAGGAACTTGCCGCTCTGTAGCGCACAGTGACAGCAAGCTCGCATGGCGTTTGCATACGGGCTCTGCGCCGTTTTTTCACCCAAATCAGCGGTTGGCCGGCATAGAATCTTCGCAGACTGCTATTAGTTTTATAGTATCTAGGAATCCACCATGATTGCCCAAACCCTGCTCGAATTG
>JBJTSL010000076.1:0-5715 GCA_046076625.1 Allobrachymonas sp. | reverse complement strand
GCCAAGTATCTCGACGGCCATGCGCTGATGAGCAACGCCAGCCATTTGCGTGGCAGTGCGATCTGGATTCAGTTTCCGCGCGTGGTCTGTGGTAATTGGGTGCATAACGAGACCATTCAAGGCAAGCTCACACCCATTGTGCTGATGGGTGATGCGGCGCACACAGCGCATTTCTCGATTGGCTCGGGCACCAAGCTCGCGCTGGAAGATGCGATTGATCTGGCTGATGAGTTCACACGGCATGTTGAAGACAATTCCAAAGCAAGAAATGCCATGCCCCGGCAAGAAATCAGCACAGTTAGCTATGTTTTTAATAGTGAGGAGATTTCACAGATATTGCAAGCCTACCAAGCGCGCCGCAGCGTGGAGGTTCTGAAAATCCAAAACGCCGCGCGCAATTCCACCGAATGGTTTGAGAATGTGGAGCGCTATGCGGGCATGGACGTGGAGCAGTTTTACTACAGCCTGCTCACGCGCAGCCAGCGTATCAGCCACGACAACTTGCGGGTGCGCGATGGCGCTTGGCTGCTGGGCTACGAGAGCTGGTTTGGCAAGCGGCCGAACGCCAAACACCCGGTTTTACCAATGCTCACGCCTTACAAGATGCGCGAGTTGGAACTCAAAAACCGCATCGTCGTGAGCCCCATGGCCACCTACAGCGCGGTAGATGGCGTGATGCAAGATTTTCACCTCGTGCACTTGGGGGCGCGCGCATTAGGCGGCGCAGCACTCGTGATGATTGAGATGACCTCGCCCACGCCTGAGGGCCGCATCACGCCTGGCTGTCCGGTGCTGGAGACCGATGCGCAGCAAGCTGCACTCCGGCGCGTGGTGGATTTCTTTCATGCCAACAGCAGCGCCAAACTTGGCCTGCAACTTGGTCACAGCGGCCCGAAAGGCTCGACCCAGCTGGGCTGGCAGACGACGGACGAGCCCTTGGCGCAGGGCAATTGGCCTCTGATTGCAGCCAGCGCTGTGCCTTATGGCGAGCAAAACCAAGTGCCCAAGGCGATGACGCGACCTGACATGGAGCGGATCACCGCAGCGTTTGTACAGAGCACACAACGCGCAGAAGCCGCAGGCATCGATTGGCTCGAACTGCACTGCGCCCATGGCTATCTGCTCTCCAGCTTCATCTGCCCGCTCACGAATTTGCGCAGCGATGAATATGGCGGCTCGCTGGAGAACCGTTGTCGTTATCCGCTGGAAGTGTTCAACGCGATTCGCGCGGTATGGCCGAAGAGCAAACCGATCAGCGTACGCATCTCCGCGCATGATTGGGCACCGGGCGGCAACACCGATACCGATGCGGTGGAAATCGCAAAACTCTTCAAACAAGCTGGTGCAGACATGATCGATGTGTCTAGCGGCCAAACCACCCGCGCCGCCAAGCCCATCTATGGCCGCATGTACCAAACGCCCTTTGCTGACCGCATACGCAACGAAGTGGGCATCGCCACGATTGCCGTGGGCGCGATCTCTGAGGCAGATCATGCCAACAGCATCATCGCCGCAGGCCGCGCCGACCTCTGCGCCATTGCCCGCCCGCACCTGGCTGACCCCGCCTGGACGCTGCACGCCGCCGCGCAGCAGCAAAGCCGCGATGTCGATTGGCCCCTGCCCTATATCAGCGGCCGCGATCAGATGTATCGCGAGATTGCGAAAGCTCAGGCGGTATCAGCGACTTCAAAGGCTTAAATACCGTCACGCAGAAAGAGGGCCAATTGATAATGGGCATCGAAACTCGCCTCCACACCGACCATGCCGATGAGCTGCGCCTGTGGCTGCGCCTTCTATCGTGCACGCAGCACATCGAGCGCCATGTGCGCACTGCCTTGCGTGAGCAGTTTGACACCACCTTACCGCGTTTTGATTTGATGGCCCAGCTCGAGCGCGCACCCGAAGGCCTGAAGATGAACGAGCTCTCGCGCCGCCTCATGGTCACGGGTGGCAACATCACCGGCATCACCGATCAGCTCGTGGCCGAAGGCTTGGTGGAGCGCACGAGCGTGGAGGGCGACCGCCGCGCCTATCTCGTGCGCCTCACTGCCGCGGGCCTCAAGAGTTTTGTGCACATGGCCAAGGCGCATGAAGAGTGGATCTGCCAAGCTTTTGAAGGGCTCTCGCCCAAAGAGATCGCACAGCTGCACAAGCTGCTCGGCCAAGTGAAAGACAGCGCCATGCAGATGAACTTACTCGATGAGAGCCACCGCGAATGAAACACTACATCACGACCGCCAACCCCATGCGCGCGCAATTTTCGGCGCAGCAATCCTATGCCGCCCAGCATTTCGCCTATGCCTTTGATGCAGGAATCGCCACGATCACGCTCAATCGGCCTGAGAAGAAAAATCCGCTCACCTTTGATTCGTATGGCGAGCTACGCGATCTGTTTCGCAATTTGGTTTACGCCACCGATGTGAAAGCCGTGGTCTTCACCGGCAGCGGTGGAAATTTTTGCAGTGGCGGTGATGTTCATGAAATCATTGGTCCGCTCACCGAAATGAGCATGCCAGAGATGCTGGAATTCACACGCATGACAGGCGATCTCGTCAAAGCCATCAAGAGTAGCCCTCAACCCGTGATCGCAGCGATTGACGGCATCTGCGCGGGCGCGGGCGCGATGATTGCACTGGCCGCCGATCTGCGCTTGGGTACTCCCAATGCGAAAACCGCTTTCCTCTTCACCCGCGTCGGCCTCGCCGGCGCAGACATGGGTGCCTGCGCCTTGCTCCCACGCATGATCGGCCAAGGCCGAGCGGCGGAGCTGCTCTTCACGGGCCGCGTGATGACGGCGCAGGAGGGCATGAACTGGGGATTCTTTAACGCGCTGCATGAAAGCGCCGATCTCGCTGCTGCTGCTCTGAAACTCGCGCGTCTTCTCGCCGAAGGCCCAACCTTCGCCCACGGCATGACCAAAACCATGCTGCATCAAGAATGGGCGATGACGATTGACCAAGCGATTGAAGCCGAGGCGCAGGCACAGGCGATTTGCATGCAGACGGGCGATTTCAAGCGAGCTTATGAGGCGTTTGTGGCAAAGCAGAAGCCTGTGTTTGCGGGGAACTAGATATGCCGACATCCAAAAACGGACGCGACATTGGCGAAAGTAACGCGAAAGACGCAAAAAAGAAACAGTCAGAATTTGTTGACGGAGAGGCAAGATGAATCCACGCGCCACAACAAAGCACTTAAACCTGCCCTTCTTTGAAAAGCAGCATCAAGAAATCGGCAATTGCCTCGCCGATTGGTTGCCCAAGCAGCAGATCGACGAAAGCGATGATCGCGCGGCTTGCAAGGCGTGGGTGAAGCTGCTGGGTGCGAACCAGTGGCTCAAGTACTGCGTGCCAGCAGCTTATGGGGGGGCGTTTGAGAACATCGATTCGCGTGCGTTGGTGATCTTGCGTGAGAATCTTGCGTTTCATTCGGCGTTGGCTGATTTTGCATTCGCTATGCAAGGCTTGGGGAGTGGTTCCATCTCTTTAGCTGGTTCACCCGAGTTGCAAAAAAAATATCTTCCGCAAGTGGCGCGTGGTGAGAAGATCGCCGCATTTGCGCTGTCGGAGCCTGACGCGGGCAGTGATGTAGGCGCTATGAATGCAGTAGCAAACTACGCAGATTCCATGCTGGCGGGTGGTCAATTTTCTTATGAAATTGACGGGAAAAAGACTTGGATCAGCAATGGCGGATTGGCAGACTTTTACTGTGTGTTCGCCAAGACGCAGCCCGATGCGGGCTCACGCGGCATCAGCGCGTTTGTGGTGAATGCAGGCACACCGGGGCTGGACGACAACGAACACATCGCGGTCATGGCGCCGCACCCACTGGCGACTTTGAGCTTCAAACAATGCCAAGTGCCCCGCAGCCAGATGCTGGGCGAAGAGAACGCGGGCTTCAAGCTGGCCATGGCCACTTTGGATATCTTCCGCCCTTCTGTGGCTGCCGCCGCCCTGGGCTTTGCTCGCCGTGCTTTGCATGAGGCGCGAGCTTATGCGCAAGGCCGCAAAATGTTTGGCAAGACGCTCGCAGACCAGCAGCTCACGCAGGCTAGGCTCGGCGAAATGGCTGCGCTGATCGATTCCGGGGCAGTGCTCACCTATCGCGCTGCTTGGATACGTGATGTGGCTTTGACTTCGGGCGAGGCATCGCGCGAAGACTACACGGCCGCCGCCGCCATGGCCAAGATGGTGGCCACGGAAAACGCGAGCCGGGTGATCGACATGGCGCTGCAAATGCATGGCGGCATGGGCGTGAAGGTGGGCACGCATATTGAGGCGCTGTACCGAGATATTCGCGCCCTGCGCATTTATGAAGGCGCAACGGAAGTGCAACAACTCATTTTGGGCAAATCTGTGCTCACGGGGGTGATTTGATGCCATCCGCTCAGCTTGACTCTTTCGTCCGCGATCAACTACCGCCTGCCGAAGCTTGGCCAGAGTATCGCTTTGATCGGCCTGAGCTTCATTTCACTGAACAGCTCAATGCAGTGGAGCATCTGCTTGATCACGCCGTCCATCAAAAAGGTTTTGCTCAAAACCTGATGCTGCGCAGCGCAAAGCGCAATTTCACCTACCTCGAAGCGCAGGCCGTAGTCAACCGCATTGCGGCTTATTTGACCGAGGATTGCCAACTCAAGCCCGGCAACCGCGTGCTGCTGCGCGGGCCCAACTCCGTGGGCATGGCGCTGTGCTGGCTGGCCGTCGTTAAAGCGGGCTTGATTGCAGTGGCCACAATGCCGCTGCTGCGCGCGAAAGAGCTCACCGAGATCATTAACAAAGCACAACCCTTGCTGGCGCTGTGTGATGGGCAATGGCTGGCTGAATTGGATGCCGCGCAACAGCAATGCACTTCGCCCATGCAGCGCATCATTTGCTTCAACTCCGACGGTGATCAAGACTTAGGGCAACTCTGCGCAGCCAAAAGCGGCCAATTCATTGCCTGCCCCACGCTCGCCACCGATGTGGCGATGATGGCCTTCACCAGCGGCACGACGGGCCTGCCCAAAGCCGCCGTGCATCTGCATCGCGATTTGCTTGCCGCTTGTGAATGTTGGCCACGCCATGTGCTCAAAGCCGAGCCCACAGACATCATCATCGGCTCGCCGCCGTTGGCATTCACCTTTGGCTTGGGCGGCCTGCTGCTGTTTCCCATGTGGGCAGGAGCGAGTGTGTATTTCCACGATAAGGCCTACACGCCCGAGGTCATGGTGGATGTGATCAACAGCGTGGGCGTTTCGATCTGCTACACCGCGCCCACTTTTTACCGACAGATGGCTGCGTTTGCCAAAGATAAGGGCGTACCCAGCCTGCGCAAGAGCGTGAGCGCGGGTGAAGGTTTGCCCGATGCGACACGCCAGCTTTGGAAAGAAGCCACTGGGATTGAGATGCTCGACGGCATTGGCGCCACGGAGATGTTTCATATCTTCATCTCCAGTGCGGGCGCTGAAGTCAAGCGCGGTGCGATTGGTAGAGTCGTGCCGGGCTACACTGCGAAAATCGTCGATGACAGCGGCCAAGAACTGCCGCATGGCCAAGTTGGCAAGCTTGCCGTGATCGGCCCCACGGGCTGCAAATACTTTGCCGATGAACGCCAAAAGAATTACGTGAAAAACGGCTGGAACTACCCCGGCGATGCCTTCATGCAGGATGACGATGGCTATTTCTTCTTCCAAGCGCGGGCGGACGACATGATCATCAGCGCGGGCTACAACATCGG
>JBJTSL010000075.1:0-3536 GCA_046076625.1 Allobrachymonas sp. | reverse complement strand
CCTACCATTTCGGGGTCAAGGGCGGACGTGGGCTCGTCAAACAGCATCACGATTGGATCCATCGATAATGCGCGGGCTATTGCCACGCGCTGCTGTTGGCCGCCGGAGAGTTGTCCGGGGAATTTGTCTTTGTGTGCCATCAAGCCCACGCGATCGAGCATTTTGAGGCCGCGCGTTTTGGCTTCATCGGCGCTGCGCCCGAGCACTTTGATTTGCGCAATCGTGAGGTTTTCCGTCACCGAGAGATGCGGAAACAGCTCAAAATGCTGGAACACCATACCCACTTTGGAGCGAAGCTTAGGCAGATCGGTTTTGGAGTCGTGAATCGCCACGCCGTCCACCCAAATCTCGCCTTGCTGAATCGGCTCCAGTGCATTCACCGTTTTGATCAGCGTGGATTTGCCTGAGCCAGAAGGGCCGCAAACCACGACCACTTCGCCTTTGTTGATCTTGGTGGAGCAGTTGTTCAGCACCTGCACCTTGCCATACCATTTGGATGCGTTTTTGATTTCAATCATGTCAATATCTCCAATTATTCAGTTTGATTCTGTGCGATGCATCAGCGGATGATCTGGATTTTTTCTTGCAGCTTGCGCACCGCATACGACAGCGCCAAGCACATGAAGAAATACACCACCGCAGCGAGCAAATAAGCCTCCACTGGGCGGCCCAAGTTCTTGCCCGCTGTCTCAAAGCCTTTGAGCATGTCATACGCGCCAATCGCATACACCAATGAAGTGTCTTGGAACAAAATGATGGTCTGCGTGAGGAACACCGGCAACATATTGCGAAACGCCTGCGGCAAGATCACAAGCTTCATATTCTGCCCATAGGTCATGCCCATGGCTTGACCGGCATAAACCTGCCCGCGCGGAATCGACTGAATACCAGCGCGCACGATCTCCGAGAAGTACGCCGCTTCAAACGCGATGAAGGTGATGATCGCGCTCATCTCCGCGCCCAGAGGCCGGCCAATCGCAAACGGAATCAACAGAAAGAACCATAGCAACACCATCACCAAGGGAATGGAGCGCATGGTGTTGACATAAGCCGTGGCCGGCAGAGCCAACCAAGGTTTACCCGACAGGCGCATCAGCGCGAGGATCGTGCCCAAAATGATGCCGCCAATCGTAGCCACCACAGTGAGCCAGATACTGAAGATAAAGCCCTTCCAGACGAAGGGACCGATCACGCTCCAGTTGAAGAAAGAAAGGTCTAAATTTCCCATGATGCCCTCCTTTTCAATGGCCTGCGCCCATGCCGCCAGCGGCGACGAAGCCTGGCACAGCAGATTTCTTCTCGATGTAGCCCATCACACGGTTGACCGCAAAGGCCGAGATCGCATACAGCACCGTCACCGCCAAATACATCTCGACCGGTTTGCTGGTTTCTTCCCCCGATTGGCGCGCAAAAAAGGTGAGCTCGGCAATCGACACGGCAAAGGCCACTGAGGAATTCTTCACGATATTCATTGACTCAGAAGTCAGCGGCGGAATCACGATGCGCAGCGCCATGGGCAGCAGCACATAGCGGTAGGTTTGCGGCGTGGTGAAGCCGACGGCCATGGCAGCATAGCGCTGGCCACGCGGCAGCGCTTGGATGCCCGAGCGCACTTGCTCGCTCACACGCGCAGAGGTGAAAAATCCCAAGGCCAAGATCACTAGGATGACCGAGGGCACCGTTTTGAGTGCCGGAAAAACTGCGGGAACCACAAAATACCAGAGGAAGATTTGCACCAAGAGCGGGATGTTGCGAAACAGCTCAGTCCAAGCATTGCCTAGTCGCACCAACCAAGGTGAATTCGGCAGGGTGCGCAGCGTGCCCATGATCAAGCCCATCACCAGCGCGACGACCAATGCACTGAAGGCCACGGTCAGCGTCCAGCCCCAAGCAGACAAGATCCAGTTCAAATAAGTTTGATCGCCACCTTTTCCAAAGCAGCCTGCGATGATGTCGCCTGATGTGGTTTCTTTGCAGAAAATCTGCCAATCCCATGCCATACATGCTCCTCGTTATATGTTGAATAGGCTTTTTGACACGCCTGCCTGAAAAACAAAACCGTTGAACCTCGCGAATCCAACAAAACTCAAGAAAAAACCCTGCCGGGGGCGTTCCACTCGGCAGGGTTTGCAGGAACCAAGCCAGAATTACTTCTTGGCGTAGTCTTCCATGGGCTTGTTGTTGGGAGCAGCCCAAGCTTGCTTGGTGCTCTCAGACAGTGACAAGCCCACACGCACGTTTTTCGGGGGGATCGGCTGCATGAACCATTTATCCCACAGTTTGGCCAGATCGCCACTGCGTGCCAGAGCGGCGATTGCATCATTGCCAATCTTGGCCATACCGGGGTCATCTTTGCGGATCATGATGGCGATCGGCTCAACATTGAGCACTTCGCCCACGATACGAAAGTCAGCGGGCGTTTTGGCATTGGCGATATTGCCAGCCAAGATGGAGCCATCCATGACAAAAGCGTCAGCGCGGCCGGTTTCGAGCAGCAGGAAACTGTCAGCGTGATCTTTACCGAACACTTCTTTGAAGTCCACGCCCGTCGCGCGCTCGTGTTTGCGCAGATGCTGCACTGAGGTGGTTCCGGTGGTGGTGGCGACATTTTTGCCATTGAGCTGGCCGATACCGGTGATGCCCGAATTGGCTTTCACGGCAATGCGCACTTCTTCCACGTAGGTGGTGTTGAGGAAGTTCACGTCTTTCTGGCGCGTGGCGTTGTTGGTGGTGGAGCCGCACTCAATATCCACAGTGCCGTTTTGCAGCAGGGGAATGCGGTTTTGTGAAGTCACAGCTTGGTATTTCACTTCGAGTTTGCGGCCAGCGGCTTTTTCCACATCAGCCAAAATACGCTGGCAGACTTCCACGTGGAAACCTGTGAACTTGCCATCACCCAAGGTGTAAGACAGAGCACCAGAAGACTCGCGAACGCCCATGGTGACCACACCAGAGGCCTTGACTTTGTCCAAGGTGGATTGCGCCGGGGCTTGTGCAGATGCACCGCCCACAACCGCGAGAGTGGCCAGAGCCAAGATTTGCTTCTTCATAAGATCTCCTTCAAGAAAAAAAGCATGAGTGATAACAACGGGATTGTAGAAAATTGGCGTTGCGGGTATTCCCGTAACTCCTTGGTTTTTCAGGGTTTTAGCGATGCATTTCGTGCATGACTGTGAAAAATACAGGGATGGGTCGCTCAACAGCGTGTTTCAAAAAGGCACCACATCGGTGGGGTATTTCCAGAAATCGCGCAACAGATAGCTCACAGGCAGATCCAGCGAGGTGTTGTTGGGCGGAATCGGCTTGGCAAACCATTTGTCGTAGATTGGGTAGATCTCGCGCGAGCGGATCAGGCGCTTCATTTCATCGTCGATGATTTTTTTGAAGGCCGGATCGTTCTTGGGCAGCATGATGGCCAGCGGTTCGGTGGTGAGGAATTTGCCCACTACCTTGAGCGCCTTGGGATTGGGCCGGTTGGCGGCCAAGCCATAGAGCAGCACATCGTCCATCACAAAGGCCTCGGCCTCACCTTTTTC
>JBJTSL010000074.1:0-2468 GCA_046076625.1 Allobrachymonas sp. | reverse complement strand
AGTGCGGATGGCTCCATGTCACCCGGCGGGGTTGTGTGTTGTCTCACTTCGGAGACTCGGTTTCCCCGCCTCCTTCTTTACTTACGCCATCCGCACTGACTACTCTGTCAGGCTTGCTGGCGATTGAAGAGTCGACAGCGCACATATTTGCAGGTCTAAGCGGCCATCGTTCCTCATAACACTATGCCCATCAGGCAACACGGGACGGATGGCGTAAGTAAAGGAGGAGACGGCGAAACCCTCTTGGCAAACTGCGAGGCTCTATGTCGCCGTCGGGGGACATGGAGCCATTCGTCCCGTGTTGCCTGGTGGGCTGCCTGTCACACAGCACTAGCGCAAAAAAAGCGTAGCCGCGTCAAACACCCAGCTTACTGCGCAGCATGTCGATCACCTGCGCCGGATTGGCCTTGTCGTTACTGGCCTTCATCGCTTGGCCGACCAAGGCATTGAACGCCTTTTCTTTGCCTGCTTTAAACTGCGCCACGTTGTCCGCGTTGGCTGCGAGCACTTCTTCGATGATTTTTTCTAATGCGCCAGCGTCGTTGGATTGTTCCAAATCTTTGTCTGTAATGATCTGCTCTATGAAAGCGGCAAGGTCTGAAACGTCGCGATGAATGCGCTCAACGAGTTCTTGAAATGCGACTTTGCCTTTTTTGTTGGTCAGTCGGCCAATTGCAATCCGTTTGACTAACTCGCCCAGTGCAATTGGAGACGGAACTTCGACATCATCGATTGCAACTTCAAGGCGATTCATCAAGGCGGATACTTCGCCAATAACCCAGTTTGCCGCTAGTTTTGGCTGACCAGAAATTTGCGCCGCTGCTTCAAAATATCTGGACACAGCTTGGCTTTGAGTGAGCATAACTGCGTCATATTCAGGTAGCGAGTACTGGCTTACAAAGCGTGAGGCCATCACGCGCGGCAGCTCAGGCATTGAGGCTTTGACGCTCTCGACCCAATTAGGCGCAACGCACAGCGGCGGCAAATCCGGATCGGGGAAATAGCGGTAGTCGGCCGCATCTTCCTTGGTGCGCATCGCGCGGGTCTCGCCGGTGTCGGGGTCAAACAAGACAGTGGCTTGCTGAATGGCGTGGCCGTCTTCGATTTGCTCAATCTGCCAGCGGATCTCAAAATCAATCGCTTGCTGCATGAATTTGAAGCTGTTCAGATTTTTGATTTCACGGCGCGTGCCGAGTTCTGCGCCGGGTTTACGCACCGATACGTTTGCATCGCAGCGGAACGAGCCTTCTTGCATATTGCCATCGCAAATGCCGATCCACGTGACGATTTTGTGCAGCTCTTTCGCGTAGGCCACAGCTTCTTCAGAGGAGCGGATGTCGGGCTCGGTGACGATTTCTAGTAGCGGTGTGCCAGCGCGGTTGAGGTCGATGCCTGATTGGCCAATGAAATCCTCATGCAAGGACTTGCCAGCGTCTTCCTCCAAGTGAGCGCGCACGAGCCGCACGGTTTTCTTCTCATCGCCTAAGAAAAACTCAACCGAGCCGCCTTGCACCACCGGAATCTCAAACTGGCTGATCTGGTAGCCCTTGGGTAGATCGGGGTAGAAGTAGTTTTTGCGGGCGAAGATGCTTTTTTCGGCAATCGTGGAGCCGAGCGCCAAGCCGAGCTTGATGGCGCATTCCACCGCTCCTTTGTTCATCACCGGCAGTGTGCCAGGCAGGGCGAGATCCACCGCGCAAGCTTGTGTGTTGGGCTCGGCGCCAAAGGCCGTGGGGGCGCGGCTGAAGATTTTGCTTTGCGTGGCGAGTTGCGCATGCGTCTCGAAACCGATAACGACTTCGTAGCCTTGGATGAATTTCGCAGTCATATCAGAAACCCTCCGGGCGACGTGTGTGGAAATCGGTGGCTTGTTGGTATTGGTGTGCCACGTTCAGAAGCTGGGATTCTTTGAAATAGTTGCCAATCAACTGCATGCCTACTGGCATATTCGATGCGCCGAAACCGACGGGCAGGCTCATGCCGGGCAGGCCAGCGAGTGATGCGGGGAGGGTGAAGATGTCAGCGAGATAGTTGGCCACGGGGTCGTCAGACTTTTCGCCGATTTTCCAAGCCACGGTAGGTGCGACGGGCCCGGCGATCACGTCGCAGTCTTTGAAGGCGTTTTGGAAGTCATCCGCAATCATGCGGCGGATTTTTTGGGCTTGGAGGTAGTAGGCATCGTAGTAGCCATGGCTCAAAACGTAAGCGCCGATCATGATGCGGCGCTTGACTTCGTCGCCAAAGCCTTCGGCGCGGGTTTTTTTGTACATGTCGGTCAAATCGCCGTATTGCGCGGCGCGGTGGCCAAATTTCACGCCGTCGAAGCGGCTGAGGTTGGAGCTGGCCTCGGCTGGGGCGATGATGTAGTACACCGGAATCGATAATTCCGTGCGCGGCAGCGAGATGGGTACGAGCTTGGCGCCGAGCGCTTCCAACTGCTTGAGCGCCGCGTCAACAGCGGTGCGCAC
>JBJTSL010000073.1:0-7168 GCA_046076625.1 Allobrachymonas sp. | reverse complement strand
CGAAAGACGCAAAAGAGAAACTGCCAAATATTGGATATCTTTTCTGCGTTCTCTGCGACTCCCTCGCGTCCTCTGCGTTCAAAAGATTGCTCTTCATTACCGCCCAGCCTCAACCTTCACCCGCACATTCGGCAGCGCCCCATACATCTCCGGCGCGTACATCGCCTCCACCCGCGTCGGCGGCATCGCGAAATCGCCCACGTTGTTCAGCCGAATCGTGTATTCCAGTTTAAAAACACCTTTCGGCACATACTCGTAATACGCACGGAAAGATTCGAAGCTGCGCTCTTCGAATGCGGACCATGCGCTTCCTGCGGCTCGTTGACCACTGGTAGCGATTTCTGAATCACGCCCTAAGCCACCACCCAAAATCGTTGCGCCACCGGGGATTGGATCGGTCAGCGCCACCCATGTCATGTCCGCGCTGGCATTGACTTCGAGTGTGATGCGCAGCACATCGCCTCGAGAGTATTTGCCGGCAACAGCTTGCTCCACAGGCGTGATGCTTTTCTTCAAGCTATAGCCCGCATTGAATGCCTCTTTGAGTGGCACAGCGGCAAGCGATTGAATCGTGAGCCAAGGCTTGCCTGTGCCTTGATGCGTAACGCTCAAAGTCTCTTTCGCCTCTTTGCTCCAAGGAAGAATCATGCCGTTGTTCTTTAAATTACCGGGTGATGCAGGAGCGCCAAAGACTGAAGCTTGATGCACTGCACCTTGTGAGTCGGCCGCTTTCACGCGCTCGACTTTGCTCCAATCCACAGCCGCTGCGCCTGCGCCCATCGCAGCCCGCGTGCTGCCCGCCACTGGCGTGGCTTCAAACGCCGCAGAGAATTTTTCCAACGCCAAGCCGCCCCACAAATTGGCCGTGGTCGTAAGCCATGCGCCGCGTTGCTGGCGGCTGATGAAGCCATTGGCCATGCGCGGCAGATCGTCTTTCCACGCAGCATTGCCCATCACGGCAAGCATCAATCGCGCCGTATTCACATCACCGCTTTGCATCAGCCACCACCAATAATCATCGCGCTCGGTGCCAAAAATCAGCTTTGTGCCTTGATACGACAAACGCGCGCGCAACACCTGCTGCACCTCGGCCAAACGCTGCTCGCGCTGCGGCACATCTTGCACACGCTGCAAAAGTTGCAGCCAATCAATCGCCGCATGCGTGGGCCATTGGTTCGGTGCGATGGTGATGCTGCCCGTCAAGCGGCCACTGGCTTTTCCGTAGCGCGAGAGCGCCTCGAGCGCAGCGAGTTTGCGCACATCCAAATCTTTGCGCGGACTCCAAAAATCGCGCTGGATTTTGCCTTCCACAAACGCGATCAGCCCCGCCTCCATCTTGGCGCGGGATTCATCTGGAATCACAAAAGCAGCATTGAGCCCGCCCGCCTCATGCGTGGCGGCCAGCAAATAAGAGGTGAGCACATCACTGCCGCGATGGGTCTCACCTTGGCGCGGCGGAAAATAATTGGCCAAGCCATCGCCATCCAAATAGGTGGGGATTTGCGATGCCACGCTCTGCCAGAGCTTGGCATCGCGCAGGCCAATGGATTTACTGGTTTTTTGCTTCAAGCAGATGAAGGGATACTGCGCAAAATAATCGCGCACACCGGGCATGCCTTCGGCTAATTTGGGTTGCAACGCGAGCTTCAAGCCGCCGCGTCCTGCAAGAGCATCTGAAGGCAACGCAGCATCCAGCGAATAGCTGCCGTCCACCTGCACCAGAGTCGCTTGCTGCACTTCAATAGGCACAGCAGGTAAGATGCGCTGCCGCGCTTTGAGCGCATCGCGCGCGCCGCTCACGCTATCCCTCGCCTCAATCTCCCACAAAATGCTTTCAAAACGCGAAAGCGCCAGCTGGGCAGGTGCTACTGTTTCCCAAGCCACCTCGCGCGCTTCGCCAGCGGGAATATCGATCATTTGCTTAGGCAGCTCCAGCAAAGTGGCTCGCGGCGCAACCTCCACTTTCATCGCAGCTTTGGTGGTGTTGCGCAAGGTGAGCTGTGCGCGGAATTCATCCCCTTCGCGCACGAGCGGCGGCAGTCCGCTGATGATTTGCAAATCTTGAGTGGCGGCAATCGTGGTCTGCCCCGTGCCAAATCGGCTTGCACCATGATCGGCCACCGCTACGATTTTGAAGCTCGTGATCGCATCATTGAGCGGCACTTGCACTGTGGCTTGGCCATTCGCGTCAAGCTGCACATTCGGATTCCACAAGAGCAGCGTATCGAGCAACTCGCGCGTTTGCCCACGTCCACCCCAGCCGCCCGCCGGCACAGCTTTGCGGCCATAGTGTCTGCGGCCAATGATTTCCATTTGTGCGGTGGAAGTCTCTACGCCCCAAGCGCGCGGCTTGAGCATGGCCTCTAGCAAATTCCAAGTGCTGTTGGGCGACAGCTCCAGCAGCGCTTGATCGACTGCAGCGAGAGCAACCTCTGCATTCGCGGTCGGCTTGCCATCTGGCAGTTTGGCTTCGATCTTGACGGTGGCTGTGGAGCGCACGGCGTAGCTGGATTTGTCTGCGGTGACTTTAACAGCGATTTCATGCGCCTTGCTACCCACAGTCAGTTGCGTGGCGCCGAGGCGAAACGCGGGCTTGCTCAAATCCACCAAAGCACTGGGCGCGGTGTATTCGCGCCCTTCGTACCAAAATGCTTGCCACCATTCACGCGGCGCTGAATAGCCCCACTAAAAAAACTGTACCAAGGCACTTCGCGCAAGCGCCCGCGCAACACCAATGCGCTCACAAACACATTCGGCGCCCAGCCCTCAACAATCTTGAGATCAATCGTTGGGTCTTGTCCATTGAGCTCCACGATACGGTGACTCAGAATGCCCTCGCGCTCCAAGGTCACCAAGGCAGTCGCAAAGCGAAACGGCATGCGTACTTGCAGCTTGGCCGTCTCGCCTGCTGCGTAGTTTTTCTTCTTAGGCAGCAGATCAATGCGGTCATGATCTTCGCCACCAAACCACAATTCACCCTGCTTGGTCACCCACACGCTGCTGGCCGCTTGAATGCTGCGGCCTTGCGCATCGGTGGCGGTGACGATGAGCTCTACTTCACCCGCTTGGCCAAGCTTGGTGTCGCACAGCAGCAAGCCGCGTGAATCGCTCGAGCCTTCGCAGACTTTGCCAAGGTCTTTGACCTCAGTTTGATTGTCGTAACTATAGAAGCCGCCCACCATGCGCTTGCGGCTGGTGGTGGTGATGCGAGCGACGGCGTTGACCTGGAGCTTGATGCCAGCTTGAGGCTTGCCAGTGAGATCCAAAGCCAAGGCTTGGAATTTGATCTTCTGGCTTGCAGATGCCCAGCCCTCGGTGCGAATGCCTGCTATGACGCTTGCTGGCCAGAGCGTTTGCGTGCTGCGCAGGGTTTGAATCTCGCCATTCGGATCGGCGTAGGTGGCTTCCAGCACAATGTCTTGCGGCTGCTTGGCGGCAGGCAAATTGTTGATGCTGAGCTTGCCTGCGCCACTCTTGTCAAGTGTGAGCGGCAGTTTGTCGGCAATCAATTTGCTGTCGTGCACGCTCTCTGTTTCATCGTCTTCATGGCTCTGGCCTTTGTCTCCTGACTTGCGCGGCGGGCTGAAGTTGTAGGCGTCGAAATCGGGGTAGCTCAAATATTTGCCACGAATAAGCGCTGAGACTCGCACCGGCAAGTTACTCGCCGGTCCGCCCGAGACATAGTTGATCTGCACTTGCGCGGGTAAACTCTTGAGCGCGACCAATGCGTTTTTATCGGCTGGCGTGATACTGCCCTCAAGCACAGGTAATCGAAATTCTTCCACGCGGAATTGCGCCGTCTCAACATGGCCTTGCTCGCGTGTATTTCTTTGGCTTGCGAGGCTCACCTGATACACGCCGAGCTTGGCCGCTGGCGCAATTGCAAAGCGGCTCTCGCTCGACAAGCCGCCGCTTTTGGTAGTGCGCCAGGTAAGCGGCTGTTTGAACACCGTGCCAGAGCCCACATGCGTGATCACCAATTCAGTGGGCGCTTTCGCTGCAGCAGGCGTGGCAAAGCCTTTGCCCGTGAGCTGCCGGATCAGATGCTTCATGCCAACAGTCTCGCCTGCGCGAAACAGGCTGCGATCCAAAATCGTGTGCAAGCTCTCGTTGGGCTCGCCTTGCATGCTCTGAGGAAAATTGAAGCGCCAAGGCTCAATGCCTTTTTGCCAATCGCTCCACGTGAACGCCATATCGAGCACGCCATCAGCGCCCGTGTGGCGAGCGCTCACACAATAGGCGCTGCCGCCCTCTGAATCGCGCGAGCCATTGCATGCAGGAGCTTGTGGTGCGATTCCCGTGAGCTGCGCCACACCTTGCGCATCCGTCACGCCGCTGGCAATCTGCTTGCCTCGGCAATCGCTCACGCGCACTTGCGCACCTGCTACAGGCTTGGCTTTGTCGAGTGTTGTGATCCACGCCAGCGAGTTTTCACGCCCCAGCTTGAAATGCACACCCAAATTGGTCACCAGAGCCGAGGTGCGCACATACATCGTGCGGTTCTTGCCCAGCTTTTCATCGAGCAGCGCCACGCCCAGTTTTTGCGAAGCAAGTTCGACCACATGAAAACCGGGTGAGAGAGGAATGCCGACCACTTCAAATGGTCTGCCCTTGCCCGCATCGGAAGAAGGCGGTGCAGGCAATTCGAGCTTGCGTGTAGGCACACTACCGCCAAGCAATGGCCGTTCGCGTGTTTCGCGATCGGTGCTATTCGCACGCTGCACACGCAGATACCAAGAAATGATGTCCGCATCTTGCGTGAGGCTCATGTCGCTGATTTGCCCGGCTTGTCGGCGCTCTGTCAGAGCTTTGAGCGGCAGCGCTTGCTCCACGTTGCGCAAGGTCACAGGCAGCAAAGCCGGCGTTGGTGTTTTCTCCGAACCCGGCTCTGCGAACCGTTCAATCACCCCAAAGCTGCCCGCCGCAAATTTAGCCAAGGGTGGTGCGCCAGCCGTGCGGGTTTTGAGCGGAAAGCTCTCGGCGTTGCGCAGCGTGCGCCCCGTGGTATCGGCAAAACCGCTGGGCAGCTCGATGCGGTATTCGGTGTCTTCTGCAAACGGCGGCTTGAACTGAATGTTCTGCACCACACTATCGCCGTCGCCTTCATCAAGGCTCGGCTTGATTGTGCCCGCGCTGCTTTTGAGCGCAATGGCCTGCGCCAGCTTGCGCGTGACGGGAGCATTGAAGCGCAGCTGCATCGGCATGATGGGCAGGCAAGCAGAGTTGGCGTTTTCACGCTCGCACGAGAAGCTCGCAGAAAACGGCTCACGCACTTGGTAGTTAAAGCGCTTTTCCACCGTATTGGCCACCACCACCCCGCCCACCTGCGGCGTGGCAATGCCCTTGCCGTACACAAACGAAACCCGTGCAGCAGATGACAATTTTCTCGCACATTGCAGCGTCAGAAAGCGCAATGGCTGCTCTTGCGCAGCCTTAGTCGAACCCACGGCTTTGAGAATTAGCTCGCGCAGCTCGCCTTCAATTTTTTTAGTCGGCACGCGCTCGCCCAAGCCTTCGACTGCACACCATACATTGCCATTCAGTGTGGCGGGATCAGCTGCGCCGCTGAGCTCCAACACAAAGATTTGCTCTTCATCAATGCGCTAATCTTCATAGGGAGACATGCGCCGCACAAACGGCCCAGCACTATTAAAAGCATAGCTATTCGCGCTCGAAAATGGCTGGCCAGAGGGCGATTTGAAGTCAGCCTTGGGTGTGAGCGCGCAGCGCACACCTGGCGGTAAATCGCGCTCCAATTCAAACGCCCATTCCCGCTCATTGATCCAGCGCCCGTTGCCTTTACTGGCCTGCGCGTTTGAGCAAGACAGCGTAAACGGTGCAGCAGCTCGCGCATCGCCAAAGTTGATCGCCGCTTGGTCAAACTTGACCACTACCTGCCGAATCTGCGCCACTTCGCCTTGCGGCGAAACGCTGGTCACGCTCAGCGCTTGGGCAAAGCATGCCCAAGCTCCAAAGCCCAGCAGCAGCGCAGCGCGGGCTAGAAATTGTTGTCCCATGATGTGTTTCCCTCTGCCATAGAAGCGTACAGGAAAAACATCATTTCAGCACGTGTGAAATGCTTGGTTGCAAGTCAGCAAGTCAGCAAGTCAGCAAGTCAGCAAGTCAAGCAACTTTGCCGAGTAGCAAAAATTCCATCAACGCTTTTTGCACATGCATGCGGTTCTCCGCTTCATCCCACACCACGGATTGTGGGCCGTCGATTACCTCAGCAGAGACCTCTTCACCGCGATGCGCGGGCAGGCAGTGCATGAAGAGGGCCTCGGGCTTAGCCGCTTTCATCAGTCGGGCATCCACACACCAGTTGGCAAACGCCGCTTTGCGCTTTTCGTTCTCCGCCTCAAAGCCCATGCTCGTCCATACATCGGTAGTGACCAAATCTGCGCCGTTGCATGCTTCCAATGGATCACTATAAAAAGCGTAGCACTCTGTGCTGTTTTTATGCCGACTAGAGGCTGATTTAATGCCTAAATGCCCTAGTACTTTGGGATCAATCTCGTAGCCAGACGGTGTGCTCACATTGACTTTAAAACCCAGGAGCGCGGCGGCTTGCAACCAAGTGTTAGCCATGTTGTTGCCATCGCCCACCCAAGCGACTGTCTTTCCTTGGATGTCTCCGCGATGCTCGATGAAGGTGAAGATATCGGCCAAAATTTGGCAAGGATGAAACTCGTTCGTCAGGCCATTGATCACCGGCACGCGGCTATTGGCGGCGAAGGCCTCGATCTTGGTTTGCTCATAGGTGCGAATCATCACCAAATCAACCATGCGGCTGATGACTTTGGCACTGTCTTCAATCGGTTCGGCTCGGCCGAGCTGGCTGCCCTCGGTCGTCAAGTGAACGACGCTGCCGCCCAGCTGATACATGCCTGCCTCGAAACTCACGCGGGTGCGTGTGGAGGCTTTTTCAAAAATCATCGCCAGCGTACGGTCTGCCAGAGGATGGTATTTTTCATAAGCCTTGAACTTGCGCTTGATCTCAGCAGCGCGGGCGAAGATGTGAGCGTATTCTTCTGCGGTGAGATCGTTGAATTGGAGGTAATGTTTCATAGGTTTTGAGAATGAATACCGAGAGATTTTGAACGCAGAGGACGCGAAGGTTTCGCAGAGGGCGCAAAAGGAATATCTAAAATTAAAAGAACACTCCGTG
>JBJTSL010000072.1:0-5195 GCA_046076625.1 Allobrachymonas sp. | reverse complement strand
TGCCGAGTTGATTCCCACCCGATATGGCCGCATGCTGGACAGTCCGTTTGCGTTTTATCGCGGCGCGGCCATGCTCATGGCGCATGATTTGGCGCAAACACCGCGCTGCGATGTGACGGTGCAGCTCTGTGGTGATGCACACTTATCCAACTTCGGTTTATTCGCTAGCCCTGAGCGGCGCATGCTGTTTGGTTTGAACGATTTTGATGAAACCGTACCCGGGCCTTTTGATTGGGACGTGCGGCGTTTAGCGGCCAGCTTCGTGATCGCCAGTCGTGAGCAGGGCTTTAAGAAGTCTGCGATTGAAAAAATTATGCGCGCCTTGCTCGACACCTAGCACCAGAAGATGCTGGAATATGCGCAGATGGACACACTCGATGTCTGGTATTACCAAATGACCTCGGAGACCTTGCTCAAGCTCGGCGGCGCAAGCAAAGTTGAAAAAACCGCGATTGAAAAAGCCCGCGACAAAGGCAGCAAGCAATTGGTGGGCGATGCGGTAGAGTGGGTGGATGGCCCGGCTGGCAAAGAAATGCGTATCAAAGACACGCCACCTTGGGTCTATCACGAGCTGGGTGCCACGAAGCGGGAAATCGGCAAATTGAGCGCGGCATCCATCAATTCTTCGTTGAGTACAGAAATAGCCTCAGTGCAGACCGGCAGGTGCTGTTTGACCGCTATGAACTCATGGATGTGGCCATCAAAGTGCCTGGGATTGGCTCTGTCGGTACGCGCTGCTTTGTGGCGCTGTTTGCCGCTGATGGCCATCACCCATTGTTTTTGCAGTTCAAGCAAGCTCGCGATTCGGTGCTGATGAAGCCGCTGGGCCTAAAGCCTTACCCGCATAACGGGCAACGCATCGTCAATGGACAGCGCCTGTCACAGGCAGCAAGTGATGTGTTTCTAGGCTGGGCGAGTAATGCAGCACTAGGCGTGGAGTTTTATGTGCGCCAATTGCGAGACATGAAGGGCTCGCTCGACGTGACGCTCTTCAGCGAATCAGACATGGCCGACTACGCGCAAGCCTGCGGCTACGCGCTCGCCCGCTCGCAAGCAAAGGCAGGCGATCCGGCCTTGATTGCGGGCTATATCGGTAAGAGCGAGGCTTTCGACGAAGCCATCACGAAGCATGCCTTGGCTTACGCGGATCAGAATGAAGCGGATTATTCAGCACTGAAAAAGGCGGTGAAGAACGGGACAGTTCAAGCCACTGAGGAAGAGCCGGGCGACGATTAGCCTGCGGCTTCTTGACCGCTTTCTATATGCGAGCGCATGGCTGCTTGCGCAGCGCTAGCGTCTCTTTTTTTCAAGGCTGCCATGATGGCTGCATGCTCGGAAAGCGACTCTTCTATGCGTCCGGGTCGGGTCAGCGATTGAGCGCGATTGAGTTTCATCACTTTTCGCAAATCAGCCACCATTTGGTCGCGCCAGCGGTTGTTGGCTGTTTCCAAGAGCTTGACATGAAAGGCTTCATTGATGCTGAAGAATTTCACGCGGTCTTTGGTGGATTTCTCCAGTTGCTGATGCAGGGCATCTAGCTCTTTGAGTTGCTCGGGTGTTGCCTTCTGCGCTACCGTGGCTGCAGCATCTCCCTCCAGTATAGCCATGAGGTGAAATACATCACGCAGGTCTTTGGCATTGACTTCGGTGACATATGCACCGCGCCGCATTTTCATCGTCACTAAACCTTCGGCGGCGAGCACTTTGATGGCTTCGCGCAGTGGGGTGCGGCTGATGCCGTATTCCTCGGCAATTTTGAGTTCATCAATCCATGCGCCGGGCTCCAGATCGCCTTTTTTGCCTGCAAAAATGCGTTGACGCAGCAGCTCGGCGACCTCTTCATAGAGGGGGCGAGGCTTTAGGCGACGATGTTCCAAAGAGGCATTCATGGATTGATAGTTTACGCGAAACTGAATTTTGAATTCATAATTATGGATCAAAAATCGCGTAAAATGAGCAAATGAGTAAGCAAGACGACTTCAAAGCGGCCAGTTTGGCCGATTGGGAAAAGGCCGCCCAGAAATCTGCGCCAGGTGGTGATTTGAATGCCCTGAGCTGGCAGACACCTGACGGCATCGCAGTGAAGCCGATTTACACGGCTGAAGATATGAAAGGCTTGCCGCATGCGAACACGTTGCCCGGCTTTGAGCCCTTCATTCGCGGCCCACAGGCCACGATGTACGCCGTCCGCCCTTGGACGATTCGGCAGTATGCGGGCTTCTCTACAGCTGAGGAGTCCAACGCGTTTTATAGAAAAGCGCTAGCTGCAGGCGGGCAGGGCGTGAGCGTGGCTTTTGATTTGGCGACGCACCGCGGCTACGACTCCGATCATCCGCGCGTCACGGGCGATGTGGGCAAGGCCGGCGTGGCGATTGATTCTGTCGAGGACATGAAGATCTTGTTTGACGGGATTCCGCTGGACAAAGTGTCTGTTTCCATGACGATGAACGGCGCGGTGCTACCTATTTTGGCGGGCTATATCGTCGCAGCGGAGGAGCAGGGCGTGAGCCAGGACAAGCTCTCCGGCACCATCCAGAACGACATTCTCAAAGAATTCATGGTGCGCAACACCTATATCTACCCGCCTGAGCCATCGATGAAGATCATCGGCGACATCATTGAATACACGGCGAAAAGCATGCCGAAATTCAATTCAATCTCGATCAGCGGATATCACATGCAGGAAGCCGGCGGCAATCAAGCGCTGGAACTAGCTTTTACGCTCGCCGATGGCAAAGAGTATGTGAAAACCGCATTGGCCAAAGGCCTGGATGTGGACGATTTTGCCGGGCGGCTCTCGTTCTTCTGGGCCGTAGGTATGAATTTCTATTTGGAAATTGCCAAGATGCGCGCCGGCCGCCTGCTCTGGACGCGCATCATGAAAGAGTTTGCGCCGAAAAACCCCAAGAGCCTGATGCTGCGCACGCATTCGCAAACCTCGGGTTGGAGCCTCACCGAGCAAGACCCGTACAACAACATCGTGCGCACCACGATTGAGGCCATGGCTGCGGTGTTTGGCGGCACGCAATCACTGCACACCAATTCTTTTGACGAAGCGATTGCCTTGCCGACAGAGTTTTCTGCGCGCATCGCTCGCAACACGCAGCTCATCATCCAAGAAGAGACGCACATTACGAATGTGGTGGACCCCTGGGCGGGCAGCTACATGATGGAGACGCTCACGCAACAGATGGCCGATGCTGCTTGGAAGATCATCGAAGAGGTCGACGCGATGGGCGGGATGACCCGTGCCGTGGATTCTGGCTGGGCGAAGCTAAAAATCGAAGCGGCGGCGGCGGAAAAGCAGGCGCGCATCGATTCGGGCAAAGACGTGATTGTTGGCGTCAACAAATACAAGCTCGCCAAAGAAGACCCGATCGATATCCTGCAAATTGACAACGTGAAGGTGCGCGAGCAGCAGATCGAAAGACTGCAAAAAATCAAGCAAAACCGTCATGCAACCGGCGTAAAATCAGCGCTAGATGCTATTACTTCAATAGCAGAAAGCGGTCAGGGCAATTTGCTCGCCGCGTGTGTGGAAGCGATTCGCTTGCGCGCCACGGTGGGCGAGGTGTCTGATGCGATGGAAAAAGTGTTTGGCCGCCATCGGGCCGATACGCAAAAGGTGCCCGGTGTGTACGCTGCTGCTTATGACTCTGCTGAAGGTTGGGACAAGCTCAAAGCTGAGATTGCTGAATTCGGCGAGGCCCAGGGTCGCCGTCCGCGCGTGATGATCTCAAAACTAGGCCAAGACGGGCATGACCGTGGCGCGAAAGTGGTGGCCACGGCTTACGCCGATCTAGGCTTTGATGTGGACATGGGGCCGCTCTTCCAAACGCCAGAAGAGTGCGCAAGGCAAGCCATTGAAAACGACGTGCACGCAGTGGGCGTATCCACCCTGGCTGCGGGCCACAAAACGTTGGTACCAGCCATCATTGAAGAGCTCAAAAAGCAGGGCGCCGATGACATCATCGTCTTCGTCGGCGGCGTGATCCCGCGCCAAGACTACGAGTTTCTCTACGAAGCGGGCGTCAAAGGCATTTACGGGCCGGGCACACCGATTGTGGCCAGCGCCAAGGATGTGCTCGAGCAAATTAAGAAGGCGTTAGCCTGATCTGCCCGGAGCATTTGTGAGCTTTTCTGCTGATCAGATTGTCTCGTCGGAGGGTATGGCACAGCGCCGTCCCATGGCCAAAGCGATTTCTTTGCTGGAGTCGAGTCGGGCGGATCATTGCGTAGAGGCGGATGCATTGTTGACAGCTTTGCTGCCGCATACCGGAAAAAGCTTTCGCCTCGGCATCAGTGGCGTGCCTGGAGTAGGCAAAAGCACCTTTATCGAGACCTTGGGTTTGCATTTGATATCGAAAGGCCATCGCGTCGCCGTGTTGGCGGTGGACCCATCGTCCAGCATTTCAGGCGGCTCCATCTTGGGTGACAAGACGCGGATGGAGCGGCTGTCGGTGCATGAAAAAGCGTTTATCCGGCCTTCGCCATCGAGCGGTACGTTGGGTGGCGTCGCGTCTCACACGCGTGAGGCGATGCTGGTTTGCGAGGCAGCGGGGTACGACATTGTCATTGTGGAAACGGTGGGCGTGGGGCAGAGTGAAATTGCTGTCGCGGGAATGACGGATTGTTTTATTTTGATGCAGTTGCCCAACGCTGGCGACGATTTACAGGCGATAAAGCGTGGCGTGATGGAGTTGGCAGATTTGGTGGTGATCAACAAAGCCGATCTTGATCCTGATGCCGCCACTCGCGCACAGGCGCAGATCACGAGCAGCTTGCGGATTTTTGAGAATCATGGGCGTGATCCGCATGATTCGAATCAGCAGCGCGATGCGACGAAGCGCGTTATGCAACTCTCTGCGCTGAAAGGCACGGGTGTGACGCAGTTTTGGGAAACTGTGAGCCAGATTCATGCTCAGCAGCAAAGCCTCGGACAAACGCAAAAGCGGCGTGAGCAACAAACCGTGAATTGGATGTGGGAGCGCATTGAAGCGGGGCTCAAGCAGCGCTTTGATTCGCATTCCGGTGTGAAGAAAAAATTGCCTGCTTTGAGAAACCAAGTCTTGGCGGGCCAAGTGCCCGCCTCCGTCGCGGCGCGTCTCTTGCTTGATGCTCTGAACCAGCCTTCAGGTGCAGCCGAATGACGCTGCCTCTTGTAGCCCCTTTGATGCCAGAGGACGTGAATGTGA
>JBJTSL010000071.1:0-2308 GCA_046076625.1 Allobrachymonas sp. | reverse complement strand
CGCGCGCACGAACATGCGGCCGCGATCATCGAGTTTGCCCAAGGCGTAGGTAAAAATTTCACCATCGTCCATGGAGATCAGCACACCGTTTTTGCGGCTGGCGATCTCGCCTTTGTGGGGCTCGTAGCCATCAAAAATATTCGCAATCAGGCCTGAGCCGCGCGTCAGGTTCAGAAACTCGGTCGTGAAACCAATCAATCCCCGCGCCGGAATACGGTATTCAAGGCGCACGCGGCCCCGGCCATCGGGCTCCATGTTAACCAACTCGCCTTTGCGCTCGCCCAAGGCTTGCATCACGCCGCCTTGGTGTTGGTCTTCCACGTCAGCGGTCACCAGCTCAATCGGCTCGCATTTCTCGCCATTGGTTTCTTGGAACACCACGCGCGGCTTGGACACAGCCATCTCATAACCTTCACGACGCATGTTTTCCAGAAGAATCGTCAGGTGCAGCTCACCACGCCCAGATACTTCAAAAATACCGTCTTCATCGGTTTCTTTCACGCGCAGCGCCACGTTGGATTGCAGCTCTTTTTGCAAGCGATCCCAAATCTGGCGGCTCGTCACATACTTACCTTCGCGACCAGCCAGTGGAGACGTGTTCACACAGAAGTTCATGGTGAGCGTGGGCTCGTCCACTTTGAGCATGGGCAAGGGAGTCGGCGTGAGCGGATCGGTGATCGTCACGCCGATGCCGATGTCTTCAATGCCGTTGATCAGCACGATATCGCCTGGGCCAGCTTCGTTGGCCACCACACGGTCTAGGCCTTGGAACTTGAGCACCTGGTTGATACGGCCCTTGCTGGTCTTGCCATCCACGCCTTCTGCCACCAAGACATCCATGGCGGGCCTGATCTTGCCTGCTGTGATGCGGCCTACGCCGATTCTGCCCACATAGGTGGAATAGTCGAGCGAGGAGATTTGCAATTGCAAGGGTGCGTTTGGGTCTCCCTTTTGTGGTGGCACATGGCGCAGTACCGTGTCAAACAGTGCGGTCATGTCCTTGCCCCATTGCGCGCCGGGTTCGCCCTCTTCCATCGAACTCCAGCCGTTCAAGCCCGAGGCATAGACCACCGGGAAATCGAGCTGATCATCGTTCGCTCCTAGCTTGTCAAACAGATCGAAGGCTTGGTTGACCACCTTCTGGCAGTTCGCGCCGGGCTTATCGACTTTGTTCACCAGCACGATGGGGCGCAGGCCGAGCGCAAGCGCTTTTTTCGTCACAAAGCGCGTCTGCGGCATCGGACCTTCTTGCGCGTCAATCAAGAGCACCACGCCATCGACCATCGAGAGCGCACGCTCTACTTCGCCGCCAAAGTCCGCGTGGCCGGGGGTATCGACGATGTTGATGTGGGTGCCGTTCCACTTGACTGCGCAGTTCTTGGCCAAAATCGTGATGCCGCGCTCTTTTTCAATGTCGTTGCTGTCCATCACGCAGGTTTCCAGCTGCTCGTGAGCTGCGAACGTGCCCGATTGGCGAAGCAATTGATCCACGAGCGTGGTTTTGCCATGGTCCACGTGGGCGATGATGGCGATGTTGCGGATTTGTTGAGTCATGGTGACTTCCCTTTCAATTCAAAATGGGTTCTAACGCTGCGCAGGTTGACGCAGACTGCGCGAGGATTTGTGAAACTTCAATCGGTGAGAGCAAACGAGTTGGGATCAACTCGCCAGCTTTGATGTGGGCGCTGCCGAGCAGCGCTTTGGGTTGGTCTCCGAACACGGCCACGTGGTCGTTATCTGGTAAATCTGTTTTGCGGCGCAGACCACTTAAAAATCTGCCTGCATTGTCATGATCGAGCGTGACGGCTTGATGACCTGCAAGCAGGTTGTCCACAGGCTGCAAAGCCGCTATGCGTTCATCATCATTCATCGCTTCAATCTGGGGCAGGGTCAGCGCCCGGCTCACCAGCAGACCGCCGGTTTCAGTGCGGCGCAGGCTAGAAAGATACGCCCCGCAACCCAGCGCTTCGCCAATATCTTCGCCAAGGGTTCGGATGTACGTTCCTTTGCTCACAGTTGCTATAATTTTAATAGCATTTTGCGTAGAATGTATGCCGGCGAAGGCCAGATTTAGCTTGAAAATCGTCACCGCGCGTGCTTCGCGCTCCACCTCAATGCCTTCACGCGCATATTCGTACAAAGCCTTGCCATCACGCTTCAAAGCACTGTGCATGGGCGGAATTTGCGAGATTGCGCCTGTGAACTGCGCTTGCACGCGATCTAAATCCTGTTGCGTCACGCGTACATCGCGCCTTGAGATCACTTCGCCCTCTGCATCGCCTGTGGATGTCTTGATGCCCAGCACAGC
>JBJTSL010000070.1:0-5434 GCA_046076625.1 Allobrachymonas sp. | reverse complement strand
GCGCTGCCAGAAGTGAACGGCGATAAGCAATAGGTGATCCGTTCCTTTGCGTTGCGGGGCAAGGATGGAGGGGCTGCTGCGGTGGCGCACTTGGTGCCGAGTCGCCGCTCGGCGCACGATATTTTTGCCAGAGCGCATGCGCTTTTGGTGCTCACCCCCGTCACCGCCAGAAAATCGCCGCCCGTGGAGCTGCTGCGCTCCTTATTTGACCTGACGGTGGCCGAAGCCCGCGTGGCACGCGGCTTGGCGCTAGGGCAGTCGCTCGATGATTTGGCGGACAGCGGTGGCGTCTCGCGCAACACGGTGCGCACGCAGTTGCAACAGGTGCTGGAAAAAACCGGCTGCACGCGGCAGGCGGAGGTGACGGCCTTGCTGTCCAACGTGGCTCTGCACTGAGCCGGGCTGTTGTCTCAAGCCAGCATCTGCCTTTGAAACAGCCCGCCTGGCAGGCGGGCGACTTCGCCCAGCAACTCCAGTTCGAGCAACTGGGCTTGCACCTTCGCGGCGGGCAGGCCGCTGCGCACGATCAATGCATCCAAGCTCACGGGGTCGTGCCCCAAGACCTGGAGCAGGGCATTTTCAGAGTGATTTGGGCTGTTCGCCGGCATAGAGTCTTCGTGGGATGCTACTATTTTTATAGTAGCTGCGGAAAGCTTGACTGGCAACTCTTCCAACACATCCTGCGCACTTTCCACCAGTTTCGCGCCTTGCTTGATGAGATGGTGACAGCCTTTGGACTGCGGGTTGTGGATGGAGCCGGGAATGGCAAACACCTCCTTGCCCAAATCCAGCGCTTGGCGCGCGGTGATCAGCGAGCCCGATTGGATGGCCGCTTCGACCACCAGCGTGCCCTGTGTGAGCGCTGCGATCAGGCGGTTGCGGCGCGGGAAGTTTTCTTGCAACGGCGGCGTGCCAATCGGGAACTCGCTCATGATCAAGCCGCTTTGCACGATGCGGTGTGCCAAGTCGTGGTGACGTTTGGGATAGACGCGGTCCAGGCCCGTGCCAACAATGGCAATCGTCGAACCCGCGTGTTCGCCCATTTCCATGCGTGCATCCAGCGCACCTTCATGCGCTGCGCCGTCGATGCCCAGCGCCAAACCGCTGACGATGTGAGCGCCTGCTTGCGCGAAGGCTTTGGCGAAACTGCGAGCGTTGGCCAAGCCTTGGGGTGTGGCATTGCGGCTGCCAACGATGGCGATGTCGTGGGCTGTTGCTTGGCTTGCGATTTGCTGATAAACCGCGCTCGAACCCGTCGCGTAAATCAGCAAAGGCGGGTCGGCCAGCGTGAGCAGGGTACGCGGATAGTCTGAATCAGCCAAGCTTGAGATGCGGCGGGCTGTTTGAGCCGAAGTGTCAGCGTGAAGCCATTGCCAAGTCGCCTCGATCAGCGCTTCATGCTCTGGGCTGGGCGCTGCAAGCAAGGCGTGCGCTAAACGCTCACCGACGACCTGCGCTAACGCCGCTTTGCTTTGCTGAAAAATTTCTTGCGGCAGGCCGAAAGCGGCGAGCAACTTGCGCGCGCTTTGCAGCCCCACGCCGGGTGCAAGCTGCAAGCGCAGCCAAGCGGTGAGCTCCTCGCGCTGCATGAATCAAGTTGCCGAAATTAGCGTGGGTTGACCAAACGGTCGCCGACTTTCACGCCTTCGCTACTCTGAAGCACCAGTGCATACGACACTTTGTCAAAGGTTCGGAAGACCATGGCCAAGCCATTGCGCTCATCGGGCAGCTTGAGTTCCTCAGGCCGACCGAGCTGGCCGCTGCGATCCGTCACGGTGCGGCCATCTTTGATGATCGCCAAGACATGGCCCACTTCCAATCCATCAGCAGTGCCTTTGTTGAGGCTGACCACCGCGTTTTGCCCGGCGCGTGCCACAGAGCTGCCATGCATGCCCATGACACGCACCCCCTCAATCGCACGAACCGGCGCACGCGGCGTGTAGGTGAGGAACTCACGCTTAGGCTCGGGCAGCAAACGATCACCGGCACGCATTTCCTCTTTGTTGGAGATGATGTCGAACGTTGCTGGAACAATTTCCTTCACGGGCTTGCCATCTTTGCCCGGCACATCGCGCACGGTTTCGCCCCGTGCCAAGTCTGCTGCGCCGATGAACTGAGCTTCGTAAGCCAGAATGTTGCCTGTGTTGGGGTCGCGCAGTGGCACGGCATTGCGATAAATGCGATAGCGCACCGGCGAGGTTTTCTCCGTTGGCAAATCGCCGGCTTTGGAGGTGCGGACGTACACGCGATCACCTTTGGCAGAGAGCACACGCTCATTGTCAGCGCCAATCAGGCGAGGCGCATTGCTGTGTGCCGCTTCATCAACCAGGATGGGCTCAGCCAAGAAGGGTTCGAGCAAACTGGCCGGCAGGGTCGGAATTGCAGCATCCGCCAAGGTTTCATAGCGTGTGCGTGGCGAGACCTTCACGGTGGGGATGTCACCCGCACCGCCGCGTGCACGCAGCAAGGCACGCCCCGAGCTTTTGTCCAGCACCAGCACTTGGCCGGGGTAAATGCGGTGCGGATTGCGGATGTCGTTCAAGTTCATGCCCCACAGCTCGGGCCAGCGCCAGGGTTGCTTGAGGTAGAGGCCGGAAATCGCCCACAGGGTGTCGCCGCTTTTCACGGTATAACTGTCGGGTGCATTGGGGGCGAGTTCATCTAAGGCCACACCGGCTTGCGCCACGCGCTGAGCGGTGGCTTTTTGCGCGGGAGTGGTCACGTTTTGAGCCACTGCCAAGCTGGCAGACAAGCCCGCGCAGGCCAAGGCGATGCCAGCAGCCAAAATTCGATGCGGATTGTGGTGTTTCATGCGTATCTTCCCACCTTGTTGAAACTAGAAATTACTGTCAATTTTGATCTTAACCTATTGATTTGGCAAGATTTCTTGGTTTTTTTGTGTTTTCATGGTCAGCCAGAGGGGCGAAATATTGCGAAAATACGTCATTTCCTGCCTTGACAGGACTTTTTGGCACTCCTTATGACCACTGCCCAGATTCTTCCGATTTTGACCTACCCTGACCCGCGCCTGCATACCGTGGCCCAGCCCGTGCGGCTGGAGGCGGGGCTGGAAGCGCGCCATAGCGACCTGATTGCCAACATGCTGGCCACCATGTATGACGCGCAAGGCATTGGCTTGGCCGCCACGCAGGTCGATGTGCATGAGCGGCTGATCGTGATCGATGTGAGCGAGGAGCGCAATGCGCCACTCGTGCTGATCAACCCGGAGATTCTCTGGGCCAGCCCGACGATGCAAAAGGGCGATGAAGGCTGCTTGTCTGTGCCCGGTGTGTACGACGGCGTGGAGCGCAGTACCTCGATTCGCATCCAGGCTGTGAATGAAGAAGGCGCATCGCGCGAGATCGAGGCCGATGGCTTACTGGCTGTGTGCATCCAGCATGAGATGGACCATTTGATGGGCAAGGTATTTGTGGAATACCTCTCGCCCCTGAAACGCACGCGCATCAAGAGCAAAATGGCCAAGACCGGGCGCGAAGCGGCTTCGGGCAAGCGCTGATGAAAATCATCTTTGCGGGCACGCCCGAGTTCGCGCGTGTGGCTTTGGAGGCTTTGCATCGCGCAGGATTTGAAATTCCGCTGGTGCTGACACAACCCGATCGGCCTGCCGGGCGGGGCATGAAGTTGCAGGCTTCGCCGGTGAAGCAATTCGCGTTGGATCAAGGCTTCACCGTGGCGCAGCCGCGTAGTTTGCGTCTCGATGGCAAATATCCTGAAGACGCTACGGCTGCAAAAGCGCAGATTGAAGCAGCGCAGGCCGATGTGATGGTCGTGGCGGCTTATGGATTGATCTTGCCGCAGTGGGTGCTGAATACTCCACACTTGGGGTGTCTCAACATTCATGCTTCACTACTTCCGAGATGGCGCGGCGCTGCACCGATTCATCGCGCGATTGAGGCGGGTGACAACGAGACTGGCATCACCATCATGCAAATGGATGCTGGGCTGGACACTGGCGACATGCTGCTCATCGGAACACTGCCGATTGCGCCACAAGACACCACACCCAGCCTGCACGACAAACTAGCCACGCTCGGCGGGCGCTTGATCGTTGAAGCGCTCGAAATCGCCGCTTGCGGAAGCCTCACACGCGCGCCGCAGCCCAGCGATGGCATCACCTACGCCCACAAAATCGACAAAGCAGAAAGCGCTGTGAAGTGGGCAGACGATGCCGCCCAGATCGAGCGCCGTATCCGCGCCTTTGCCCCTTCTCCGGGCTGCTCAGGCCTGCTGCGATGCGAGCTGATCAAGCTGTGTACAGCGCAAGTTATGACTGGCAGTTACTCTCAAAATGTGAGCGCCCCAAGCAGTATTTCTGCCGGCGAGGGCACAATTTTGCTTGCCAATGAAGCCGGCGTGGACGTGCAGTGCGGCGCATGCACTGTCTTGCGCATCACGGAGCTGCAACGTGCTGGCGGCAAACGTTTGAGTGCTGCAGAATTTTTGCGCGGGTTTCCTCTGCAAGTAGGCGAACGCTTCGAAAGCGCCGCTTGAAAGAGCACCTCATTCAGCCTCCGCGCTTGTGGCAATACCCCGAATTCCTCGTGGGCGCGAAAGACATGGCCGCCGTTGCGCCCGGCATTGCGGCTTGGGGCTTGATGACGGGCGTGGCCATGATGAAATCGGGCCTCTCACTTGTAGAGAGTTTGGCCATGGCGCTGCTCGTGTTTGCTGGCAGTTCCCAGCTTGCGGCCATGCCGCTCATTCTCGCAGGTGCACCAGTGTGGGTGATTCTGGCCACGGCGTTTTGCGTGAACCTGCGCTTTGTCGTCTTCAGCCTGCACATGCGACCCTACATGATGCACCTACCGTTGTGGCGCAGGTTGCTGGGCGGTTACCTCACGGCAGATTTGACCTACGTGCTCTTCACGCAACGCTTTCCTAAGCCCGCGATCAGTGATTCAATCGCTATGAATACAGGAGCGATTGGCGCAGATTCTTTGCCGGCTAGAGGGCAAAATGGCTTCAAAAATGAAGCAGTGGAGCGTGAGCGGCAACAAGCCTACTTGCTGGGCAACAGTTTAGTCAATTGGGGTAGCTGGGTGTTTCCCTGTGTGGCGGGTGTGTTGCTGGCAGGCATTATTCCTGAACGCTGGGGCTTAGGGTTCGCGGGAATCTTGGCGCTGATTGGCATCACCTGTTCGCTTGCCAGCAGCCGGCTGCGCGTCGTGTCGGCGGCGATTGCAGGCGCTGCGGGCGTGGCGGCGTTTGCGCTGCCGCTGCGCTTGAATATTTTGGTGGCGATTGCGGTGGCGGTGGTGGTCTGCTTGTCGCTGCGCGGCTTGAAAGCGCGGGTGAGCGCATGAATGCGTCAACTGATCTGTGGACGCTCGTGACCATCGTGGGCTTGGCCTGCATCACCGTGCTCACGCGCAGTTTCTTCTTCATCAGCCGCAAAGAATTCAAACTGCCAGCT
>JBJTSL010000069.1:0-13650 GCA_046076625.1 Allobrachymonas sp. | reverse complement strand
GTGCAACGGCAGCTTAAGCAAGCTGCTCATTTGCTACAAATGCAGCAGCGCGCTGCGTAGATTCTATGCAGGCGAATGGCTGATTTTGCTCAAAAAACTCACCTTGGGCTGCATCTTGAGTGCCTTGCGCTGCACGGTCTGTGCGCTCGCCACGTTCACGGCGGTCACGGCCATAGCGGTCGCGTGAACGACGCTCACGGCGTTCGCCGTGCTCTGCGTCGCGACGCTCCGCTGGCGCGCCACCATCAGCTGTTGCTGAATCCGAAGCCATGGCGATTGCTGCACCTGCCGCAGCGGCGACCACGCCGCCTGCGGCCAAAGCCGCTGCTGCGTTGACACCTTCTGGGCTGTCACTGCGGTCTTGACGATCATTGCGCTCGCCACGTTCACCACGATGACGACCACCACGCTCGCGACGCCCACCTTCACGCGGTTCACGCACTTCGTTTTGCGTGCCATTTGAGCTGTTCGCCGGCATGGAATCTGCGTTAAGTGCTCCGTTTTCAGGAGTGGCTTCGCGAGGGGCGCGCTCACCACGCTCACCACGATTTCTGCCGCCGCGCTCACCGCGCCCAGCTTCGCGCGGCTCACGACCTTCCACGGGTGGACGATCTCCGCTACGCTCCGAGCGCTCACCGCGCTCGCCTCTTGCACGACCACCGCGCTCACCGCGGCGACCCTCACGGCCACCGCGTTCGCCGCGCTCGCCGTCTTTGCCTTGGCGGCCTTCTTTGCCTTTCAGACCTGGCGCACGATCACGTGTTGCCTCAGACTTGGCTTGCGTCGTAGCAGGCACAGAGGAGCTGCCAAACAAGCCTTTGATCCATGCAAAAAAGCCTTTTTCGGCAGGTTTCGCCACCTCTTGTGCCTGATTGGCCGCGCCAGATGCAGCGGCAAGCGCTTCAGCAACAGGAGCAGGCTTGTCTTCTTTGACCACCGGCGCAGGCGCAGGTGCATCGGGCAACACGCCTTTGATGATCGGCGTTTGCTTATTGGTTGGCTCATTGATACGGCGCGTCACGGCGGTCGCGTCTTCAATCTCTTCGGCCATTTTGTAACTCACATCGAGATTGTCCAAGCGCGGATCGTCGTGCTTGAGGCGCTCCAGCTTGTAGTTGGGCGTCTCCAATTGCTTGTTGGGGATCAAGATCACAGCGACACGCTGCTTGAGTTCAATCTTCTGGATTTCCAAGCGCTTTTCGTTCAAAAGGAACGAAGCCACATCCACCGGCACTTGCGCATGAACAGCAGCCGTGCTTTCCTTCATGGACTCTTCTTGGATGATGCGCAGAATTTGTAGCGCCGAGCTCTCCGTATCGCGAATATGACCTGAGCCGCCGCAACGTGGGCAAGGCATGGAAGCGCCTTCGCTCAATGCCGGGCGCAAGCGCTGGCGGCTCATTTCCATCAGACCAAATTTGGAGATCGAGCCAAATTGCACGCGGGCGCGGTCTTGGCGCAGTGCGTCGCGCAGGCGGTTTTCCACATCGCGGCGATTGCGGCTTTCTTCCATGTCAATGAAGTCAATCACGATCAGGCCGCCCAAATCGCGCAGGCGCATCTGACGGGCCACTTCGTCGGCTGCTTCCAAGTTGGTGCGGGTCGCGGTTTCTTCGATGTCGCCACCACGGTTGGCGCGCGCCGAGTTCACGTCCACGCTGACGAGCGCTTCAGTGTGGTCGATCACGATGGCACCGCCGGAGGGCAGCTGCACCGTACGTGAGTACGCACTCTCGATTTGGTGTTCGATCTGGAAGCGGCTGAACAAAGGCGCATCGTCACGGTAACGCTTCACACGCGCGGCATGCTCTGGCATGACGTGGTCCATGAACTGCTTGGCCTGCTCATAGATGTCGTCGGTGTCGATCAGGATATCACCCACATCGCTGTTGAAATAGTCGCGAATCGCTCGGATCACGAGGGATGATTCTTGGTAAATCAGGAATGCGCCCTTGCCGCCCTTGCCCGCACCTTCAATCGCCGTCCACAGCTTCAAAAGGTAGTTCAAATCCCACTGCAATTCCGGCGCGCTGCGGCCAATACCGGCGGTGCGAGCGATGATACTCATGCCGTTTGGATACTGCAGCTGATCCATGTTTTCTTTGAGCTCGGCGCGGTCATCGCCCTCGATACGGCGGCTCACGCCACCGCCACGCGGGTTGTTGGGCATCAAGACCACATAGCGACCCGCCAAACTGATGAAAGTGGTGAGCGCCGCGCCTTTATTGCCGCGCTCTTCTTTTTCCACCTGCACAAACAACTCTTGGCCTTCACGGATCACATCTTGGATGCGCGCCTGGCTGGGCGGCACATTGCCATTGAAATACTGCTTGGAAATTTCCTTGAACGGCAAAAACCCGTGGCGGTCTTCGCCGTAATCCACAAAACAAGCTTCGAGCGACGGCTCCACGCGCGTCACCACCGCCTTGTAAATACTGCCTTTGCGTTGCTCGCGCCCTTCGATTTCGATCTCATAGTCGAGCAGTTTCTGGCCATCGACGATGGCCAAGCGCTTTTCTTCCACTTGCGTGGCATTGATCAGCATGCGTTTCATGCGTTACTCCTTCGCTGCTTTGTCTTTCAGCAGCACATCTTGCACAGACTCATGATGAGTCAAACGATGTCGTGAACGGAGAATTGCCGACGAGAAGGAACAGCCGTGGAGGCAGCGCGTGCAACGAGATTTAACTCGTGCGACGTGCGTGCGCAGGCGCAGGAACGCGGGTGTTATGCGATGAAGGGATGCGCGCATAGCTCACAAAGGGTGAGCGAGGAACTATTATATTAATAGCGCTCCGCGCAGATTCTATGCCGGCGAGAGCAAGAAAAGGCTTCAAAAACGGTGAGAAAAACCGTTTTAACCTCATGCAAATGCTCACCAACAAGAACATCATCAAACCGTGTTTCCTAGTAGCGGCCAGTTGCTTGTCGCTCCTACATGGAGCGCAGCGCAACTGGCTGCCAAGATTCCAATATGTGTCAACAAAAATTTCCGCTCGCCCGAAATGTTGGATGCGCCGCCGCAGACTCTGGTCTGCCGACTTGCGCCCCGCTCACCCCGGTGGCATCAACCGCCAATTGCCGCTTCTTGTTTACCCTTCAATCCTTCTAAATCAAGGACTTAAGAGCGCTTTGTTCGCGTCACTTGGTAAGAAACATTATAGGCGGGATTTAAAGCTGCATCCTCAGCGCTTGCAATGGTAAAGCTATACGTTATTTGTACTCCAAAATCGCTGGTAGTAAAATACTAGAATGCATACCGTTTCGCTTTCTCCCAAATTCCAAATCGTCATACCAAAGTCGGTCAGGCAAGCGCTCGGGCTGCAACAAGGGCAGCGCTTGCAGGTGCGCGTGCAAGGCGACAAGGTGGAGCTGGAGCCAGAGAAATCCGTGGCCACGCTCAAAGGCCGCTGGCCGGGGCTCGATCCAAAAGTCGTGCGCGAAACTGATCGCGTGTGAGCTTCATTGCCGAGCAAAACCATGACAAAAAAAGCGGCAAAAACCGCTAGTCCAGCCCCCTCGCTTTGCGTCGTCGATTCATGTGGCTGGCTCGAATATCTTGCTGGCGGCGTCAATGCCGGTTTCTTCGAGGCAGCTTTGTTGGATACCGCAAATTTGATCGTGCCCAACCTGTGTGTTTATGAAGTTGGCAAACACATGATCCGCCACAGCGGCATGGCTGCTGCTGAGGAAGTGCTCCAATTCATGCGCCAAGGCCGTGTCATCGCATTGACTGACGAGCAACTCTTGCAGGCTGCGCAAACCTCGCAGATCCACCAACTCGTCATGGCCGACGCCATCATCTGGCAAACCGCACATCAGCTTCAGGCACGCTTGCTCACGCAAGATGCGGGTCTGAAGAATATGCCGAATGTTGAATACAAGGCTAAGGCGTAAGCCGCGCCCATGCACGCATGACTGACGCGTCGGCTCAACCCCAAGCCAGCCTACTCACCATTGACACAGCCAGCGAAGGCCAGCGGCTGGATAATTTCCTGCTGCGTGTGTGCAAAGGCGTGCCCAAGACGCATGTGTACCGCATCATCCGCTCAGGCGAGGTGCGGGTGAACAAGGGGCGGGCACAGGTGGATACGAGGCTCGCGGTGGGCGATATCGTGCGTATTCCACCCATTCGTTTGACGGACAGCGCAGCGCCAGAAACCGCTGCGCAAAAAAGTGGCCCTGCCAATACGCCGCCGCGAGAATTTGCAATTTTGTTTGAAGACGATCACTTGCTTGCCATCGACAAGCCTGCAGGCGTAGCCGTGCATGGCGGCTCGGGTGTGAGCTTTGGTGTGATCGAGCAATTGCGCCGCGCTCGGCCGCAAGCCAAGTTTTTAGAGCTCGTACATCGCCTAGACCGCGATACCAGCGGCATCCTGCTGATCGCCAAACGGCGCAGTGCCCTGGTCAACCTGCAAGCCCAGTTCAAAGCGCGTGAAACGGGCAAAACCTATCTCGCCTTGGCCAAAGGCACTTGGCCCGCCAAGCTCAAAGTCATTGATCTGCCGCTGCATAAATATTTGGTGAATGGCGGCGAAGACGATGGCGAGCGCCGCGTGAAGGTCGTCGCCAAAGACGACCCGGATGGCTTGCGCTCGATCACGCTCGTAAAAATCGCCAAAACCTATGCTCTGCCCGATCGCAGCAACGCCTGCCTCCTCGAAGTCACCATCAAAACCGGCCGCACCCACCAAATCCGCGTGCACCTCGCCCATCATGGGCATCCGATCATTGGCGATGACAAGTATGGGGATTTTGAGCTGAACAAGGCCTTGGCCAAGATGGGAATGAAGCGCATGTATTTGCATGCCTGGAAGCTGGCGTTTGCGCATCCGTCAACGCAGCAAGAAGTGTTCTTGCACAGCCTGCCACCATTTGAGAAACAATAAACCATGCGCTTGCTTTATCTTCACGGCTTCCGCTCTTCACCTGAATCTGCCAAGGCGCAGATCATGGCCGCGCGCGTGGCCAAGGCGCAGAAAAACGGCGTGGAGATTGAATGGCATTGCCCTCAACTGCCGCCCTCGCCCGCGCAGGCGTTTGAAGAAATTTGGCAGTGGGCCAACCAATCCATCTTGATCGGAGCGGTCACAACGCCGCAGAGGCCCATTGCTGTCATGGGCTCATCGCTCGGTGGCTTTTATGCGGCGGCTTTGACGGAGCGGCTGTTGCGTGTGGGCGTATATGCGCGCTGCGTGCTGCTCAACCCGGCGGCGTATCCGGCGCGGGATTTGGCGGCTTTCATCGGGCGCGTAAAGAATTGGCATGATGAAGGCGGCTTTGAGTTCACACAAGAGCATGTATGGGAACTCAAGGCGATTGAAACCACCGAATTCACACGCCCCGAACGCTACATGGCCGTGATTGCCAAAGGCGATGAGCTGCTCGATTGGCGCGAAATGGTGGCGCGTTATCCCGCGAAAAACATGCTGCTGCTGGCGCGCGGCGACCATGCGCTTACGGGTTTTGAAAAGTTCGCGGACCGGGCTTTGAAGTTTTGCATGGGCAGATAATTGCGTCAATGACAACCACTCTCCAAGCAGACACCCATATTCCGCGCCAAGGCCTGAGTGACGATGGCCGGCGCAAAATTGTCGATGTCGCCGTGGGCATTCTGATGCAGCCCAATGGCAGCTTCCTGATGACCACGCGACCAGAAGGCAAAGTCTATGCCGGCTACTGGGAATTCCCCGGTGGCAAGATCGAGCGCGGCGAAACACTGGAGGCTGCGCTGCGGCGCGAGCTGCAAGAAGAAATCGGCATCACAATTGGCGCGGTGCAGCCTTGGAAAGAACAAGTGGTGGACTACCCACATGCTTTGGTGCGCCTGCATTTTTGCAAAGTGCAAGCATGGACGGGGGAGTTTGAGATGCGCGAAGGACAGCAGATGCAATGGCAAGCGTTGCCGACGACTGTGACACCGATTTTGCCGGGTGCGCTACCTGTTTTGCAATGGCTGACTGAACTTCAATAAAGCCATGGCTTCGCTTCTATTTCAATAGCAAACTACGTCTATTTCGTGCCGGTGAATAGCCTAAACAGCTCAACACTAGGCTTGAACGGCCATCAAACGCAATGCGGCCAACGCCATGATCTGCGCGGATTGCACCAGCTCATCAATGCCCACATATTCATCGGGCTGATGCGCGAGATCCAAAATGCCCGGGCCATAAGCAATGACATCTTGCAGCTTGCCAGTGCGCACGATGTGCTTCTGGTCATAGGTGCCGGGGCTGGCAATGTAGCTTGGCGCGCGGCCAAGCACGCGAGCAATTGCGCGAGCGGTGGCATCGACCACAGGTGCGTCTTTCGGCGTCGCGGTAGGCACAAAGCTCATGATCTCTTGAATGCGGAAATCAAAACCGGGGCGCGTGCGTTTCAATTCTTCCAGTATCTCTAAAATCTCGCGCTTCACATCGTCAAGCTCTTCCTCGGCGATAAAGCGCCTGTCCAACACCGCGCGGCAACTGTGCGCCACCACAGGCGCAGGCGTTTCCATCGTCGGCCAGCCGCGTGCATCCAGCGCATAACGCTGCTCGATTTGCCCGCCATGAATGCTGTTGATATTGAGCGTTGAGACGCGAGCACCCGGCGGCTCGACAGGCTCTTGCGTGCGTCGCTGTGCCAGCGCAGGCTGCAAGCGCGTCTCCAGCAAATGAATGAACGCGCTCATATGATTGATCGCGCTATTGCCCAGAAACGGCATCGAGCCATGCGCGATGCGCCCCTTGGTTTCCACTTCTGCCCAATACACACCGCGATGCCCCAGGCAAATGCGATCCACGCCCAGCGGCTCCGGAATGATCACATGATGTACTCGCGGCTTGGAGAAATAGCCTTTCTCAGCCAAATAACCCACGCCTGCAAACCCACCCGACTCTTCATCGACCGTGCCGCTGATTTCGAGCGTGCCGTTGAACGCAATGCCGCTATCTATCAGCGCCTCGCAAGCGATCACGCTCGAAGCGAGCCCGCCCTTCATATCGCAAGCCCCGCGCCCATACACCTTGCCGTCTTTGACCGCACCACCAAAGGGATTAACCGTCCAACCGCTGCCCGCCTCCACCACATCAATATGACTGTTGAAATGCACGCATTCTTGATTGCCCACACTCGCGTTTCTTTTGCCTTTTCCCTCATACCGTGCCACCAAATTCGTGCGCGGGTGCGAATCGCTATCGCCGGGTGCACCAACCGAGCGGATGTATTCCACCGCGAAACCTCTTTTCTGCAAACGCTCGCCAAGAAAACGCGCACAGGCTTCGTAAGCATCACCCGGTGGGTTCACCGTGGGAATTCGAATCAGCTCTTGCGTCAGCGCAGCGACTTCTTCGCGACGGGATGCAACAAGTGCTAGAAGTTGATCAGTGGGAGTGCTCATTCCTGCAAGCATACCGCGCCAACCTCTGGATCGCCGGTCGGCGCGCGAAGTGCAGCCAACTACAGTACTTCGCTTGCAAAATCCGCCAGCCTAGAGCGCTCGCCTCTTGCCAAGGTGATATGCCCGCTGTGAGGCCAGCCTTTGAATTTATCGACGGCGAAGGTCATGCCACTCGACCCTTCGGTGAGATAGGGCGTGTCGATCTGGGCGAGGTTGCCCATGCAGACGATTTTTGTGCCGGGGCCAGCGCGGGTAATCAGCGTTTTCATCTGCTTGGGCGTTAGGTTTTGCGCTTCGTCGATGATCACGTATTTGTTCATGAAGGTGCGGCCGCGCATGAAGTTCATGCTCTTGATTTTGATTTTGGAGCGAATCAGTTCATTGGTGGCGGCGCGGCCCCATTCGCCGGCGTTGCTCGAGTCGTTCTTGGTGAGGAACTCTAGGTTATCGTCGAGCGCGCCCATCCATGGACCCATTTTCTCTTCTTCGGTGCCGGGCAAGAAGCCAATGTCTTCGCCGACGCTGACCGTGGCGCGGGTCATGATGATTTCCGTGTAACGGCGCTCATCGAGCACTTGTGTCAGACCTGCAGCCAAAGCCATCAGCGTCTTGCCAGTGCCGGCTGTGCCCGCGAGCGTCACCAAATCCACATCCGGGTCCATCAGCAGATTCATCGCATAGCTTTGCTCTCGATTGCGCGTGGTCACGCCCCAAACGGCGTTTTTGCCATGGCCATAGTCTTTGAGGGTTTTGAGCACAGCGGTTTTGCCGCGCAACTCAGTGACACGGGCATAGAGCGAAGGCTCGCCAGGCGACTCGAAATAGACGAATTGATTGATCAGTAGCGCGGGCACGATGGGCCCTTGGATACGATAAAACGTGTGGCCGCCGCTTTGCCAGCTCTCGACGGTTTTACCATGCTTGTCCCAAAAATCATGGGGCAAAGCCAGAGAGCCGGAATACAGCAGATCGCCGTCTTCCAGCGTCTTGTCGTTTTGGTAATCGTCGGTGGGCAAACCGAGGGCGCGGGCTTTGACGCGCATGTTGATGTCTTTGGAGACCAGCACAACATCTCGCCCCTTGTGCAGCTCGCCCAAGCTAGAGACCACGCCGAGAATTTGATTGTCGGCTTTGCCCTGCGGCAACGCGGCAGGCAGGTTGGATGACAGCGGCTGCGTTTGGAAAAACAGGCGGCCTGCGGCTTCGCGGTGGCCTGTGCCATCCAGCTTGAGGCCTTCTTTCATGTCTGCGCCTTGCACGGCGGCCAGCTGGTCCAGAGACCGCGAAATTTGCCGTGCGTTGCGGGCGACTTCGGTCATGCCTTTCTTGTGGCCATCGAGCTCTTCGAGCACGATCATGGGCAAGAAGATGTCGTGCTCCTCAAAGCGGAACAGGCTCATCGGGTCGTGCAAAAGCACATTGGTGTCGAGCACGAAGAGCTTGGCCGGACCTGTGGCTTTTTTTCGGGCGGGTTTGGCAAACGTTTGTGCGCTCTTATTTTGATAGCGCTCTACGCTGATTTCTTGCCGACCAGAGGGTGATTTGGCCTTGGATTTGTCAGAAACCTCAGTCAACAAGGCTTGGGCCTCCTCTAGGGCCGCCCCCGCGCCACCACTGGTGGGTTCATACAAATCGACGCTGGGGCTGGCCGCAGGGGTGTCGTCAAACGACGACGGGCTGGGCTTTCGGTTGCCGCGCGTGCTGCGGGCGGGCGCATCGTAGGCGGCGGGCGAGAGTTGGGCGGCGCGTTGAGTAGGGGCGGGAGGCAGAGGCATGGTGCAGTGGTCTCTTGGGTGGGGTTGAGGGTTGTGGAGTCTGACTCCGTGATGAATCGGCAGCACAGCGCTCAACCCGGCGCTGCCACATGCGAGTCGCGTTCTCGCAACAAAAAAGCCACCCGGCAGGCCGAGTGGCTGTTCTGTTGAGAGCTGCGGTGACGGGGAGAGATTCCCCGGTCAGTATCAAATTCATAGCACCACTGTACACAGCGAATCCGGGCTGCGCAAGAGAAATATTTGTGAAAATTGGCGAAGAAACGACGGCGCTATGAAAAAATGAGCGCTGACAAGGGGTTAGCGCTCATTCGGGTGCGTGATAAGCCTGCGCACGCAGGCCGGGCAAGCTGCATCAAGCGGCTTTTTTCAGCGCTTTCACCGCTTTGAGCACTTCTTCTACGTGGCCGGGCACTTTCAGGCCGCGCCATTCCTGCTTCAAAACGCCATCTGCGCCCACAAGGAAAGTGCTGCGCTCGATGCCTTTGACTTTTTTGCCATACATGATTTTATTTTTCACCACACCAAAGCCGTGGCAGAGCTTTTCTTCGGTGTCGGCGATCAGCTCAAAAGGCAATTCCAGTTTGGCCTTGAAATCGTCGTGCGATTTCATGTTGTCGCGGCTCACGCCGAAGACGACCGCACCGGCTTTGACGAAATCCTTGTATTTGTCGCGAAACTGCATGGCTTCGGTGGTGCAGCCGGGGGTGTTGTCTTTCGGGTAGAAATACAACACCATCATTTGACCTGTGTGGCTGTGGTTCGTGACCTTGATGCCCCCTGTTGCGTTTGCTTCAAATTCTGGGAGGAGTTTATTGACGACGACTGCCATGGGATTTCCAGATTCCGGGCGTTCCGAGGTGGAAGCACCCTAATGCTTGAGTAACCCATTATTTTAACCGTTTTCCACCTGCTTGGGCTCACACTGTGTGTCGCCTTGCAGGCTCGCTCAGACCAGATGCTGCGCAAAGAAAGTCAGTGTTCGCTCTCTGGCCAGCTTGGCGCTGGCATCATGGTAGGAGGCTCGCTCATCGCAATTGAAACCATGCTTGGCAGGATAGACATGCACATTGGCCTGCGGATAGGCCACCTGCAAGGCGGCCACGCCGTCCATGGGCACATAGTCGTCTTGATCCGACAGATGCGCCATGACCGGGCATTTGAGCGGCTGGGCAAGTTCTTTGTGCATGCCGCCGCCGTAATACGGGGCGCTGGCGGCCAAGCCTTGCAGCGTTTGCGCGGCGCGCCAGCTCATCAAGCCGCCCCAGCAATAGCCCACGATACCAACTTTGTGGATTTTGGGTGCACCAGCGGCTTTGCCGCCGCGTGCGGCATGGTCTATCGCGGCTTGCACATCGCCCAGCAACAGGGGCAGAAGCGCCTCAGCGGCAGACTTGAGGGCAAAGCCCTTAGGCATGTCATCGGGCGTGTAGCCCAGTTCGGTGCCAGCGGCAACGCGGTGAAACATCGCCGGAGCGACGACGAAGAAGCCGGCCTGCGCATAAGCATCGGCCACGTTGCGGATATGACGATTCAGGCCGAAGATTTCTTGCAACACAACCACGGCGCCTTTGGCCTCGCCTGCGGGCAAAGCTTCGTAAGCTGCGATCTGTACTCCATCCGCGCTTGTCAAATGAATCATCTGTCCCATGCCTGTCTCCTTTAAGCTAGCAGCTTGCGCTGCACAAAATCCAAGCGGTCTTGACCCCAGAACATTTCGCCTTGCACGATGTAGGTGGGTGCGCCAAACACACCCATCTCGATGGCTCGGGCAGTATCGGCATCGTAGCGCTGTTGTACCGCCTGCGAATGCGCTTGCTCAATGCGTGCGGCACCCAAACCCTGCTCGGCCAGCAACTCCAGCAGCACAGCTTCTGAGGCAATGTTGCGCTCCTGAGCCCAACATGCCGCAAGAATAGCGCCCGCAAGACGCAACGCCGCCTCCGAGCCATCGTGCAGATCGACCGCAATGATCAGCTTGGCCGCATCATCACCGCTAACCGGGAAATACTTGGGCTGCAGGTTCATCGGCATCTGCAAATGCTCGGAAAACCGCTGCAGCTCTACCAGCCGATAGGCTTGGCGCTGCGGCGCGCGCTTGGGCAAAGGCAGCCCGCCCGAGACGGGAAACACGCGCCCCAAATCCACGGGAAAGACCCGTACGACAGCCTGAGCCTGTGCTGCCATGGCCGCAAAACGCGTGTGGCCGAGATAAGTCCATGGCGATTGCGGTGCGAAATAACAATCAACGGTCTTGCTCACGAGTCATCCTTGGGTTTTGTTAGAGTGAAGACTGTACAGACGATTCAATTTCTTTGCTGAACCCCCCATGACCAAAACTTTACTCATCACTGGCGCTTCGCGCGGCATCGGGTCGGCCACGGCTGTGCTGGCTGCATCGCAAGGCTGGCAGGTGGCGGTGAATTACGCCACCAACTCACTCGCTGCCGATGCGGTGGTGCGGCAGATTCGTGCCTCGGGTGGCATGGCCATGACAGTTCAGGCGGATGTGAGTGATGAAGCTCAGATTTTGCGCATGTTTGAAACGGTAGAAGCGAAATTCGGACGCTTGCATGGCTTGGTCAGCAATGCTGGCGTGGTGGACTTCGCGCAGCGGGTGGATGAGATGAGCGTGGCGCGACTGGAGCGCATGTGGCGCACCAATATCACCAGCAGCTTCGTCTGCGCCCGCGAAGCCGTGCGCCGCATGAGCACGAAGTACGGCGGTGAAGGCGGCGTGCTGGTCAATGTGTCCAGCGTGGCCGCACGCATCGGCTCGCCCAGCCAGTATGTGGACTACGCAGCCAGCAAGGCAGCGATCGACACCTTCACCCTCGGCTTGGCAAAAGAAGTGGCGGCGGAGGGCATTCGCGTGAATGCAGTGCGCCCCGGCATCATTGAAACGGATATTCACGCCAGCGGCGGCGACCCGGATCGTGCTGCGCGCATGGCCGCCAGCCTTCCGATGCTGCGCGCCGGCAGCGCAGAGGAAGTCGCGCAGGCGATTTGCTGGCTGCTCTCCAATGCCGCCAGCTACACCACCGGCACGCTGCTGGATGTGGCAGGCGGCCGATGACGCACAGCATTCTTTTGCTCGAAGACGATGGCGCGATTGCCAGCACCATCGTCTATGCGTTAGAGCGCGAAGGCTGGCAGGTCACGCATTGCCTGCTGTTGCGCGAAGCACGCGGCTTGCTGCCGCTGCAACACTTTGATGCGCATATTTTGGATGTGGGCCTACCCGATGGCAGTGGGCTGGAGATTTGCCGTGAGCTGCGGCAAGCGGGGGATGCACGGGTGCTGATGCTGAGTGCGCGTGGCGAAGAGATGGATCGGGTGCTCGGCTTGGAGCTAGGCGCGGACGATTACATGGCCAAGCCGTTCAGCCCACGCGAGCTGGTGGCGCGCGTGCGCGCGCTGCTGCGCCGCGCGGTGAAAACGCCGGCCAATGCGCCGCCCAGTGCCTTCATGCATGACGAAGCTGGTCAGCGCGTCAGCCTGCATGGGCAGTGGCTGGATCTCACGCGGCGCGAATATGGCATGCTGGCGCTCTTACTCGCAGCCAAAGGGCGCATCCTCTCGCGCGAGCATTTGTTCGAGCGCGTCTGGGGGCTGGAGACGCAGAGCATGGACCGCACAGTGGACACGCACATCAAAACCCTGCGTGCGAAGCTGAAAAACCATGATGAGCAAGACTTCATCAGCACGCATCGCGGCATGGGCTATTCGCTGGACACTTCGACGAAAGCCAAGGCGTGAAGCTCGGTATTCGGCTGCTGTTTGCCTTCTTCGTGCTCAACGGCATTCTGGCTTTTTTTGTGCTGCGTGTGTTCAGCGCAGAGATCAAGCCCAGCGTGCGCGAGGTGATGGAAGACATGATGGTGGACACAGCCAATATCTTGGCCGAGCTGGCCTCCGAAGACTTGGCCGCCGGCAAAATTGCGGACGGCGGTTTCGCCACGCAAGTGCGCCGCTATGGAGGCCGCTCGGTGGATGCCCAGATTTGGGGGCTGGCCAAACAATCGCTGGACTTTCGCATCTATGTCACTGATGCCAAAGGCGTGGTGCTGTTCGACTCCGACAACGTGGCGCAAGGTCAAGACTATTCCCGCTGGCGCGATGTGGCGCGCACCTTGCGCGGCGAGTATGGTGCGCGCGCCACGCGCGAGGTGCAGACGGACGACAAAACCTCGGTGCTCTATGTAGCAGCGCCGGTGCTACAAGGCGAGCAAATCATTGGCGTGCTCACCGTGGCCAAACCGGTGAGTACGGTGCAGGATTTCATTGACCGCGCGGAGCGCAAGGTGCTGATCAACGGTTTGCTGTTGTTAGCGCTCTCCGCTGCTGTGGGCGTGATCGTCACGCTATGGACGGTGTACAACATTCGCAAGCTGCGCCGCTATGCACAGCAGGTGGGTGAGCCCATTTCAGAAGCAGTCACCTTTCCGCAAGTGCCCGGCGAACTGGGCGACTTGGCACGTGCCATGCAAGCCA
>JBJTSL010000068.1:0-2780 GCA_046076625.1 Allobrachymonas sp. | reverse complement strand
GCAATGCTGAAACCCAGAACAGCGAGCAGCAAGGCCAGCCGCGCCAAATCCTTGACGGGAAGCGCTTTGCTAAAGCCCCACACGCGCAGCTCCAGCAGCACCAAATTACCCAAGAGCAGGGCGATGCCTAAGATATGCACTACCTCCAGCAGCGGATAGGCAAAAGCGTGCGTGCGCAGCGGGCCGAGGGCGGAGGAGAGGGCGTCCAGTGCGGTCACGTTGGGAATATTGGAAAGCGGGGATGGATGGACGATTGTGCTCTGAAGTACCAAGATCCGCCCGGAAGCGCCAAATTGGGCGGGTAAAATTCATTTTTAATCCGACTCTCACAAAAATGTCCGCCTGGGTGCTTCCCGATCACATTGCCGATGTCTTGCCCTCGGAGGCGCGCCACATCGAGGAATTGCGCCGCAGCTTGCTGGATGCGGCTCGCGGCTATGGCTATGAGTTGGTGATGCCGCCGCTCTTGGAATACCTAGAATCCCTGCTCACCGGCACCGGTCAGGCGCTGGATTTGCAGACTTTTAAGCTCGTGGATCAGCTCTCAGGCCGCACCATGGGGGTACGCGCCGATTCCACGCCGCAAGTGGCGCGGATTGATGCGCATTTGCTTAATCGCCAAGGCGTGGCGAGGCTGTGCTACTGTGGCCCAGCGCTTCATACCGCACCCGCCAAGCCGCATGCGACGCGTGAGCCACTGCAATTTGGCGCTGAGATTTATGGTCACGCGGGGCGCGAGGCCGATTTGGAAGTGATGCTGCTGGCGATTGACTGCCTGCAGCGCGCTGGTCTGAAGGATTTGACGGTGGATTTGACCGATGCGCAGATTATGCGCAGCTTGCTCGCGGGTGCGCCAGTGTTTGCGGAGCAATTGGCGCAGATCCATGCTGCGCTGGCGTCTAAAGACGTGGCGACTTTGCAGGATCTTGCCGCCAGCTTTCCCGCAACGCAGCGCGAAGCCTTGGTGCAACTGACCAAGCTTTATGGCGACGAGGAAGTGCTTTTGGAGGCTGAAAAGACACTCTCTGCGGCAAAAAGTCTCGATAGTTTGCTATCGAATTTGAAGTGGCTGGCGGAGCATGTTCAGGCTGCACAGCCCCAAGTCAAAGTCACTTTCGATTTGTCAGACGCGCGTGGCTACGCGTACTACACCGGCGTGCGCTTCGCGATCTACTCGCCAAGCGCCTCGGATGCCGTGGCACGAGGTGGCCGCTATGACGAGGTGGGCTCGGTCTTTGGCCGCAACCGGCCAGCGGCAGGCTTCTCGCTCGACATCAAAGACTTAGTCGCCGCCGTGCCACAACAAAAGCTCCACACCGCCATCCGCGCTCCGTGGGGCGAGAGTGCTGCACTGCGTGAGGCGATTACAGCTTTGCGGGCAGCGGGAGAGACGGTGGTCTGCGTGCTGCCGGGGCATGAGGCTGAAGTGCAAGAGTTCAACTGCAACCGTGAGCTGGTCGAAGTGGTTGGTAAGTGGGTTGTCAAGAGTGTTTGAAATGTGGAATTCAAGAAAACTTCCGGACGCGAAAGACGCAAAGGTTGCGCGAAAGACGCGAAAAAAACCTTTGAATGACTTTTTTGCGTCTTTCGCGACCGGAAATTTGAATTTTTTAAGAGTTATTCAAGAATGAATCCAGTTAAAGGCAGAAACGTCGTCGTCGTAGGTTCCCAGTGGGGTGACGAAGGCAAAGGCAAGTTGGTCGATTGGCTCACCGAAACCGCCCAAGGCGTGGTACGTTTCCAGGGTGGCCACAATGCCGGGCATACGCTTGTGATCAACGGCGTGAAGACCGCGTTGCACCTGATCCCCAGCGGCATCATGCGCTCGGGCGTGAAGTGCTACATCGGCAATGGTGTGGTGCTGTCAGCGGCCAAGTTGTTTGAGGAAATTGAAGGGCTGGAAAAAGCAGGCGTGGAAGTGCGTTCGCGACTGCGCATTTCTGAGGCCTGCCCGTTGATCTTGCCTTTCCATGCGGCGCTGGATCAGGCACGAGAGGCGTTTCGTAGCGAGGGCGGTGTTGAGAAGATCGGCACGACTGGGCGCGGCATTGGCCCGGCCTATGAAGACAAGATCGCCCGCCGCGCCCTGCGCGTGCAAGATCTGAAATACCCCGAGCGCTTTGGCGCCAAGCTGAAAGACTTGCTGGATTTGCACAACCATGTGATGACCAGCTTCTTGGGTGCTTCCGCGCTGGAATTTCAGCCGATTTTTGATGAAGCAATGAAACATGCCGAGCAGCTCTTGCCGATGATGGCCGATGTCTCGCGTGAACTCAACGAAGCCCATGCTAAAGGCGTGAACCTGCTGTTTGAAGGCGCGCAGGGCACCCTGCTGGATGTGGACCACGGTACCTATCCCTTCGTTACTTCCAGTAACTGTGTAGCGGGCAATGCTGCAGCGGGCGCGGGCGTGGGCCCCGGCATGTTGCATTACATCTTGGGCATCACCAAAGCGTATTGCACCCGCGTGGGCGGTGGCCCTTTCCCTACCGAGCTCGAATGGGAAAAGCCCGGCACGCCGGGCTATCACATGAGCACCGTGGGCGCGGAAAAAGGTGTGACGACCGGGCGCAGCCGCCGCTGCGGCTGGTTTGATGCGGCTTTGCTCAAGCGAAGCGCTCAAGTCAATGGCCTGTCTGGTTTATGCATCACCAAGCTCGATGTGTTGGACGGCCTCAAGGAACTCAAAATCTGCACCGGCTATGTGCTCGACGGCGAGCAAATCGACATCCTGCCCATGGGCGCAGACGATATTGCCCGTTGCAAGCCCATCTACGAAA
>JBJTSL010000067.1:0-4407 GCA_046076625.1 Allobrachymonas sp. | reverse complement strand
GACGCAAATGTGTTGAGCAATTTGTCGCCGTCGCCAAACACCACGCTCGGGCGTAGCAACGTCACGTCTAGGCCAGACTCGACAAACACCTGCTCGCCGCGGCCTTTGCTGCGCTGATAAGCCGAAGGCGCATCCATCGCCGCGCCCAAGCTGCTCATGTGCACCACGCGAGCGATACCTGCCGCTTTGCAAGCCGCGACAATGGTTTGGGGCAGCGCCACATGCACCCGCTCAAACTCTTCTTCGTTGCCATGCAAGATGGCCACGAGGTTGATCAGCGCGTCATGCCCCATCGCCGCTTGCGTGAGCTGCTGCAGGTCACGCACACTGCAACGCAAGGCTTGCAGGCCAGGCAACATCTGAATCGGGCGGGCATTTTCGACCTTGCGCGTCAGCACAGTGACTTCATGGCCGGTGCGGATGAGTTTTTCACAAATATGGCGGCCAATGAAGCCCGTGCCGCCGAGGATGATGATTTTCATGATTCAAATTTTCGCAAAAACTGCAAAAGCCTACACGCCTATTGCCATCACGCAAGGCAGGCTCGCATCAGGGCTTGAGCGGTGTTTCCAGTCTGCCACGGTGGCGCCGCGAATCTGCGCTGCTGCCAGGCTGAGACCACTGGCGAACGACAAATAGGTGGTTGGCTGCAAGCTGGACAGGAGTGTTTGCCACAACGCCGCATTGCGGTGCGGCACTTCAATGAAAAGCTGGGTTTGGCCAGTTTTCTTGGCCAAGGACTCCAGCGAACGAATGCGTTGAGCACGCTCGCTGGTATCAATCGGTAAGTAGCCCACAAAGGCAAAATTTTGCCCATTTTGGCCACTCGCTGCCAACGCAAGCAACAAAGAACTCGGTCCCACAAGCGGCTGCACGGTGATGCCCAACGCATGCGCGGCGCGAACAACAGAGCTGCCGGGGTCAGCCACCGCAGGCATGCCGGCCTCGCTGATCAGTCCAATGTTTTCAACGCCTTGGGCCAAGGCAAGCCTCATCACTTCTTGCAAAAACGGCTTGGCATCAAACGTCCCCGCATGGTCGCCTTTTTTATGCACCTGGCGCGGCAGCTCGGTGATAAGATGCTGCTGAAGGGGCAAGGCCAGCGCCCGCACCTCCCCCACGCGCTTGATCACCGCACGGCAGCTTTTGGCGTTCTCCGCAATCCAATGCGTGATGCGACTGGCGGCTTCAAGCGTGGCCAGCGGGAGCACGTCGGCAATAGGCGCTTGCTGCTCGCAGCCGAAATCCAGCGGTGCAGGCACGAGGGTCAGTTTGGTCATAGCAGCTTCACGCCAGCAGCGCGAATCATCCGCGCCGTCCGAATCAAAGGCAGGCCAATCAAGGCCGTTGGGTCGTCGTTGTCAATACGTTCCAACAAGGCAATGCCAAGGCCTTCGCTTTTGGCGCTTCCCGCGCAGTCATAGGGCTGCTCGATGCACAGATAGTTTTCAATTTCTTCATCGCTCAAATCGCGAAACAGCACGCGCACGGCCGCAATGTCTTGCTGCACGAAGCCTGTTTCTCTACACACCACGGCCAGCGCGGTTTGAAAAATCACCGTTTGACCGCGCATTTGCCGCAATTGAGCCACGGCGCGTTCATGTGTGCCGGGTTTGCCAAGCGGCTGGCCATGCAGATCGGCCACTTGATCTGAGCCGATCACAACAGCCTGCGGAAATTGGATGGCTACCGCTTGCGCCTTGGCCAGCGCCAGGCGCTGCGCGAGCGCGGCGGGTAATTCGCCAAGCAAGGGTGTCTCATCCACTTCGGGTGCGGCCACTTCAAAAGCTAGGTTGAGACGCGAGAGCAATTGCCGCCGGTAGCGCGAGGTGGAGCCTAAAACCAAGGAGCGAGCAGCATCAGTCATCCCCCGATTCTCTTACACTTGGAGCAGATCATGAGCTCCCCAAATTTCCGCCTCGACCGCCTCGACGTGCGCGCCTTTGCGCAAAATGCCGCTCAGCTCGAGGGTAAGTTACCCCTATCAAAATTAGAGCGTCTTGCGCAGGATTTCTATCGGCAAGAGGGTGATTTGGCTTCAAAACCGGTCAGTTGGCAGGCGAGCGGCGAAAGTGTGGCCGTCTCAGGCGGCGCAGCGCAAAGCTGGTTACACATCAGCATTGAAGCCAAGCTGCCCATGCAATGCCAGCGCTGCCTGCAGGGCATGGAGCATGAGATGCAGATTGAGCGCAGTTTCCGTTTCGTCAAAGACGAAGAGGAGGCCAATGCGCAGGATGAGGATGCCGAAGAAGATTTGCTAGTGGCCTCCAAACAATTCAGCCTGCTTGAACTCATTGAAGACGAGATACTGATGGCGCTGCCCTTCGCGCCCGTGCATGATCGCTGCCCCGAGCCGGTGAAAATGCAAGTCAGCAGCGATGAATTTGAAGCAGCGCTGGAGAAAAAGCCCAACGCCTTCGCCGCCTTGGGTGCTTTGAAAACACAAAAGAAAGCAAAACCATGAAACTCGTGCGCTATGGCAACTTCGGCAAAGAAAAGCCCGGCCTGATCGACAGCAGCGGCCAATTGCGCTCATTGGAAGGCATCGTGCCCGATCTCGGGCCTGCGCAGCTCTCGCCGGCTGCGCTGAAAAAGCTGTCCAAACTAAGGATGGCCAAGCTTCCGTTGGTCAAAGGCGATCCGCGTATGGGCTGCCCCATCGCGGGGATCGGCAAATTCATCGCCATAGGTCTCAATTACCGCGACCATGCTGAAGAAGCGGGCATGCCGATCCCCAAAGAACCCATCGTGTTCATGAAAGCCACGAGTTGCATCCAAGGGCCGGACGATGTGGTGATGTTGCCCAAAGGTTCAAAGAAAAGCGATTGGGAAGTCGAGCTGGGCGTGGTGATTGGCTTGAAGGCGCAATACGTATCACAAAAGCAGGCGCTGACTCACGTGGCAGGCTATTGTGTGGTTAACGATGTGAGCGAGCGGGAATACCAGCTCGAACGCGGCCCGCAATGGGACAAAGGCAAGGGCTGTGACACCTTTGGTCCCATCGGCCCTTGGCTGGTGACGGCCGATGAAGTGCCCAATCCACAAAAACTCGGCCTCTGGCTGGATCTGAACGGCCAGCCCATGCAGGCGGGCAACACGCGCACGATGATCTTTTCCGTGGCCAAAATCGTGAGTTACCTGAGCCAATTTATGACGCTGCTGCCCGGCGACGTGATCACCACCGGCACGCCGCCCGGGGTGGGCATGGGGCTCAAAAAAGACGGTCAACCAGCGCCGCGCTTTTTGCGCAAGGGCGACGTGATGCATTTAGGCATTGATGGGCTGGGTGTGCAGACGCAGGAAGTGGTGGCATATCGGAGGGGCTAGTTTTTAAGCGATTTCGGGCTCTCGCCGGCGTATTAACTGCGCAGAGTGCTACTGTATTTGTAGTGTTTGCGTTTAAAGACTTCATTCCCGCGACCGCGCCAACTATGTAACAACATCGTTAACGCTCAACCAAACACTCGGTGACAGCGTCATTTTGCCAACCAACGGCCTGCGTGTGCCCTGTGCGGGCGGGCGATTTCTCGTAGCGCAGCGGCAGGAAACGCGTTTCGTGTTTCCGTTCGTCATCTCTTCGGCAAGTGCCGCACGCTCGCGAGCAACGTACCATGAGCCCGCCCGCACAGGACACACGCAGGCTATAGAGCGCAAACCCAGCAACCGAGTAAACCCAAGAGGCGAGCAAACGACAGCAAACCCAGTCCCAAGCAAAATGCTATAATCGCAGGCTTCGCCGCAAAAACTCCATACGTATTGCAGCACCCACCCATTATTTCCATTGCTGCATAAAAAGTCAGCAATTCGCTTTAGGAGCCCATCATGGCCGTTCAGCAAAACAAAAAATCGCCGTCCAAGCGCGGCATGCACCGTTCGCACAACGCCCTCGTGGGGGCAAACGTGATCGTTGACAACAGCACCGGCGAAGCTGGCCTGCGCCACCATATCAGCCCCAACGGTATGTACCGTGGCCGTCAGGTGATCAAGCCTAAGCAAGCTGCTGCTGAGTAAATTGAGCCTGCCCTAGATTGGGTAGCTCGATGAATTCATAAAAACCCGCTGCAAGTTAATTGCAACGGGTTTTTTTATGTGATTTTATAGAAAATAAGCATCTGGCCGGCATAGAATCTGCGCGAAGTGCTATCAAAATAGAAGTATGAGCGAGACACTTTCAAACCCTGCGAGCGCAAATCAAGCCATCACGCTCGCCGTCGATTGCATGGGCGGCGATCACGGTGTGGCGTCTACCTTGCCCGCCTGCCGAGCTTTTTTAGAATGCCATTCACAAGCGCGTTTGTTGCTGGTGGGCTTGCCAGATGCTTTGAAAGACTTCTCGCATCCCCGTGCCACGCAGGTAAGCGCCAGCGAAGTCGTGACGATGGACGATCCGCTTGAAGTGGCGCTGCG
>JBJTSL010000066.1:0-11768 GCA_046076625.1 Allobrachymonas sp. | reverse complement strand
TCTTGGTGTATTGCTCGGCGTGTTCCGCGCCCACTTGTGCGAACAACTCTGCCGTCGATGCCTTGCTCCAAGCCTCAATGCCGCCTTTGTCCACGATGTTGGCAGCCAGATCCACCAAGGCCATGGTCTTGGGGTGCAACTCGCCGGAATCCATGTGAGTGAACAGTGGCAATGACACGCCCCAGGAACGCTGGCGCGAGATGCACCAATCGGGCCGGCCATCGATCATGTCGCGCAGGCGAGTTTTGCCGTTTTCAGGATAGAAGCTGGTTTGCTTGATCGCGTCCAAAGCCGTTTCGCGAAGGCTCCTGGGGGCTTTGTCGGTCGTGAACACACCATCGCCATCATCCATGCGCACGAACCACTGCGCCGCCGCACGGTAGATCACGGGAGTTTTGTGCCGCCAGCAGTGGGGGTAGCTGTGTGTGATCGCCTGTGTTGCCATCAAGCGCTCGTGCTCACGCAATGTTTGGATGATGTTGGCGCAGGCTTTCCAGATGTGCTGCCCGCCAAAGAGCGGCAGTTCTTCGGTGTAGACGCCATTGCCTTGCACCGGGTTCAAAATCTGATCGACTTTCATTCCCTGCGCCACGCAGGAATTGAAGTCGTCCACGCCATACGCAGGAGAGGAGTGCACGATGCCCGTGCCGTCGGCATCGCTCACATACTCGGCCAAATACAAGGGCGAGAGGCGTTTGTAGCTGAAGGCGCTGTTCCCGCTGTCCAAGTCAAAGAGTGGATGGCGGAAGACTTGGCCGCGCAGGGCTTCACCCTTGGCTCTGGCCAGCACTTGGCCTTGGAGTTGGTAGCGTTCCAAGCATTTCTCAACCAAGTTTGCGCCCAGCAGCAACACGCCGCGCGTCGTGTCCACGAGTGCGTACTCGAGCTCGGGGTGGGCGTTCAGCGCTTGGTTGGCGGGGATCGTCCAAGCCGTGGTCGTCCAGATCACGGCGAAGGCCTTTTTGCCCGCGGGCAGGGCGGGGAGGCCAAAGGCTCGCGCAAGCGCTGATGCATCGTTGGACTCAAAGGCCACATCCAGTGTGTCGCTTTTCTTGTCGGCGTATTCGATCTCGAATTCAGCCAGCGAGGAGCCGCAATCAAAACACCAATGCACGGGCTTCAAGCCGCGATAGACAAAGCCGCGCTCCATCACGCGCTTGAAGGCGCGGATTTCGTTGGCCTCGGTCTGAAAGTCCATGGTGCGGTATGGCCGATCCCAGTCGCCCAATACGCCTAGGCGTTTGAAATCTTTCATTTGCCCGGCGATCTGCTCAGTGGCAAAAGCGCGGCTCTTGGCTTGCATCTCGTCGCGCGGCAGATTGCGGCCATGGAGTTTCTCAATCGCGTTTTCAATCGGCAGGCCGTGGCAATCCCAGCCGGGGATGTATTGCGCATCAAAGCCTTCGAGTTGACGCGCCTTGACGATCATGTCTTTCAGGATTTTGTTGACGGCGTGGCCGATGTGAATATTGCCATTGGCGTACGGCGGGCCATCGTGCAAGATGAATTTGGGCTTACCGACGCGGGCGGCACGGAGTTTTTTATAGACGCCTTGTTCGTCCCATTCCTTAGCCCAGGCGGGCTCGCGCTTAGGCAGATCGCCGCGCATGGGGAAGGGCGTGTCGGGCAAGTTGAGGGTTTTGCGGTAATCGGTGGTTTCAGACATGATGAAAACGGAGCCGGAATTTGGAAAAGGCTGATGGCTGAAAACCACCAGCGAGAAGGACGGAAAGTGGGGCACGCGCCCCTTCAAATTCGCGATACAGAGGCGAAATACTCGCGCGCAGCCACCACGTCGCGGGCAATGCCTTCTGTCAAGGCATGCAGTCCATCGTATTTGAGCTCGTCGTGTAGTTTGTGCAGGAGTTCCACACGTATGATTTTACCGTAGCCATGCTCTGCGCCCAGAGAGACGGGCCAGTCCAAAATATGCGTTTCGAGCAGCACGCGACCCCCGTTCACGTCATTGGCATCGATTGATGGGCGGATGCCGAGATTGGCGACGCCTTCCAAAGGCCGATCATTGAAGGGTTGGCCCAAGCCGTGTACGCGCACGCAAAAGATGCCGCTGGCGGCACTCTTCCAAGCATGGGATTTTGAGGAAAAACGCAAATTGAGCGTACGAAAACCGCTCGGAAGATGCGCATCTTTGCCCAACTCGCGACCCAGCTTTCGCCCATGCACCACATGGCCGCTGATGCTGTAAGGCCGCCCGAGTAGCTTTGCGGCATCTTTCATGCGTCCCTGCGCCAGCGCCTCACGCACGGCCGAGCTGGAAACGCGCAAACCATGTACTTCATAGCTTTGCATACGCGCCACGTCAAAACCTTTGAGCGCTCCTTGCGCATCCAATGTGGCGTAATCACCGGCACGCTTCGCGCCAAAACGGAAATCATCGCCCACGAGCACGTATTTCGCGCCCAAGCCTTTCACGAGCACATCATCAATAAACGCTTGCGGCGATAAGCCGGCTAATTTGGCGTTGAACGGCAAAATCACTGCCTGATCTATGCCGCAGCGCTCCAATTCTGTGAGCTTGTCGCGCAAGGTGGCAATACGGGCAGGAGCAAGCTCGGGCTTGCCCGCCAAAGCAGCAAAATAGTCGCGCGGATGCGGCTCAAAACTCATCACACAACTGGGGATGCCTCGGTGCGCGGCTTCCGAGCGCAAGAGCGCAATCATGGCCTGGTGGCCGCGATGAACACCATCAAAATTGCCAATCGTCACCGCACACGCGGGGGCGATGCCGGGATGATGCAGGCCGCGAAAGACGTTCATAAAACTCTGAATTTTCTACAAATTTGATAGCACGTCACGCACATTCTATGCCGGTGAGACGGGTATTTTGGCCTTAAAAAGGACGTAAAACTAAGGTATATTGTCATCCAAGGCATTTCGTTTGTGATTCTTGTGTCGGTTTCCCCCGCAGGAGGTGCGTTTTGAAGGTCTTGAAGCTATCGGCCCAAGGGCTGCCACAGAGTTGGATCAGCTTGGAGCAAGCGGTCATCCATTACGCCGCCGAAGAGGTGCGCTGGGAGGTGGGCGAGCGCGTGGCGCGTTTTCGCGGCGGTCACAACGCCATGACCGGCCAGCAAAGCATCATCGAAATCAGCTCCATCATTGGCACGAAGGGCGTGCCGCAAATCAACCCCTTTGACCTGCGACCCGGCCTCACCAACCCCAAACTTTTCGTACGCGATCGCAATGTCTGCGCCTATTGCGGCAGCCATTTCCATGAAGACGAACTCACCCGCGAGCACATCATCCCCTATGCCTTGGGCGGGCAAGACAATTGGATGAACGTGGTGACCGCCTGCAAGAGCTGCAACCACCGCAAAGCCGCCCGCACTCCCGAGCAGGCGCATATGCCGCTGCTCTACACACCTTATGTGCCCAGCCTCTGGGAAGATTTCATCCTGCGCAACCGGCGCATCTTGGCCGATCAGATGGAATTCCTAATGGCGCATTTGCCAAAGACTTCGCGACTGTACGCCTAGGATTGTCGGCAGCAGAAGACTTCGGCCCCCACTCCTAGCGCTCAGCTACTTTGTCACCAACGCTCTGCTCGTGGGGCGTTTTGATGTCAGTCGTGCAATTCGAGCAAACTCAGGCGGCCTTGCGAGGCTGGCCAAGTGCGACCGATAAGTTTTTGGCCGTTGAATTCAGCGCTGATACTGCGCGGGGTTGCGGAGGGCAGTTTGATCTTGGACGCAGCCAAGCCAGCACCTACCCCTTTGCTGATGCCGGGCGGGGGGTGATGCCATCAAAGCTCAGGTTGTCTCGGTCGGCGTCGAAATAGCCGCGTGGACGGGTGAAACTGACGATGCTGCCTGCGTCTTTGTCAGAGTCGGCAATGCGCTCGGCGCGCAGATGCAGCACTTGGCTGCTGCGCGGGAAGGCGCTGCGGTAGATGTGCAAGGTTGCGTAGCCCTGGGCCGAAATGACAAACTCGTAGCTGCTTCCGGGTTTGGCTGCAAAAAGGCCCCACTGCCCATCCGCGCCCGTGGTTTTGCGATGCACGGCCGTGCCAGCGCGTTCGCCGGTTGCAGTTGTTTCAAAGATTTCCACGGTGGCGTCATTCACCGGCAGGTTGTTGACGAAATTGCCGCTGCTGGGATTGTTGCTGTCCAAGCCTAAGCCCGTGACTTTTCCGCCTAGCGTGATGCTCGATTCTGGTGTGAAGCCGGTGGTCGCCGACGCTTTGCCGGTGATGAAACGGTAGGCTGCTTCAAAAGCTGCGGGGCTGTAAGAGGTTTCGCGGTGGTCGATTTTGGGGATCACTACATTGATTGCGCCTTTGAGTTCAGGGCCAGCGGCAGTCACGAAAGTGGGCGTGCCGCGCATGCCGATCCACAGGCCATCGGGGTGGGCGAACTTGTCATTGTTCTCCGAGCGAATCGTCATCCACTTTACGGGTCCGGTGACTTCATCGCCAGAGGCGTTTTTCGGCGCATTCAAGCTTTTGAGGAAAGGCCCCGTGCCAGAAAATTCATTGCCTTCGCGGAAGCCGGGAATCGCCCAGACACCGTGATTGGGCGTGCCGCCCAGAATCGCGTGGCTCACTTTTGTCGCACCGCCGCCGTTCTGAATGTAATTGCGCACCGCATTGCCACCGCGCGAATTGGCCATGAGCACCACTTGCTTCGCGCCTGTGGCGGCGAGCACTTTATCCACCTCGGCGCTGAGGTAAGCCATGTGCTCGGCGGTTGACGTGCGACCTGGCTGGGCTTTGCTGTCAGCATCGCGCGCGAGCGGGTAGGGCGCATCGATGGCATGCAAGCGATCACGCGGCCAGCCGTTGGATTCAAAGCGCCATTGTGTAGTGAGCCATAAAGCAGCGGTATCGCCATTGCCATGCACGAAAACAATGGGCGGGGTGTCCGCGCGATTGCTGCCGAGATTTGCGCAAGCGGCAAGAGCGAGCGCTGCAACTGCTGCCGCTCCCTGAATTAAAGTGCGGCGTAGCAATTTCATGGCTTGGCTCTTTCTAATTTATGCGAAAACACCTGCGGTATCTTGCATCCGCTTGGACACTTCGCCCAAGTGATGCATCGTGTCGCCGAAGCTCATCTCGAGCTGCGTGAGCGTTTTGAAGTAATGGCTCACGATGTATTCATCGGTCACGCCAATGCCGCCATGCAGTTGTACAGCTTGTTGGCCAACGAAGCGCATGCTGCTGCCCAGCTGCACCTTCGCTTGCGCTGCCGCGCGGCTGCGCTCATCGGCTGGACTGCCTAGCTTCATGTTGGCAAAGTAGCTCATGGCGCGGGCGAGTTCGAGCTGCATCTTCACATCGGCGATGCGGTGGCGCAGGGCTTGGAAAGTGGAGAGCGTGGCATTGAATTGCTTGCGGGTGTTCATGTAATCGGCAGTGACTGCGATGGTTTTGTCCATCACGCCTACCGCATAGGCACAGGTGTTGGCGATGCCGCAATCGGTAGCGAGTTGCAAGGCGGCTTGGCCGTCTGCAGTGATGAGCTGAGCTGGGGCGTTTGTCAATGTGACATCCGCTGCGCGCGAGCCGTCTTGGCAGCCGTAGCCGCGTGTGCTCACGCCACTGGCAGTTCGCTCAACGAGGAACAGCACGAGCTTGCCGTCCAACGTGGCGGGAACGAGAAAAGCATCGGCATGATCGCCCACCGACACTACGTTTTTAGTAGCACTTAGCGTATATTCTTTGCCGGCTAGCAGTGCTTTCGCCTCACATTTTTCTAGTGTGTAGCGCGCTTTGCGCTCCTGAGCAGCGAGCACCACAATTTTTTCGCCAGAAGCGATTTGCGGCAACCAAGCTTGCTTGATAGTTTCTGGCGCGTAAGCCTGAACAAGCACGCTACACAGCAAGCTTTGTGAAAGCGGCTCCAGCCCAATGCCGCGCCCCAGTTCCTCCATCACGATCATGCTCTCCACCGGCCCCATGCCCATGCCGCCATGTGCATCAGAGACGCAAAGACCTGTGAGACCTAGCTCGGCGAGCGCGTTGTAATCTTTGCGATCAAAGCCGCCTTGCGCCACGATGCTGCGGCGATGCTCGAAGGTATAGACCTTTTCGATGTAGCGACGCACCGCATCGCGCAATGATTCGTGGTCTTCAGTAAATTCAAAATCCATGATGCCAATCCTTTATCCGAGCACGACTTGAGAAACGATGTTGCGTTGCACTTCGTTGGAGCCGCCGTAGATCGTGGTTTTGCGCATGTTGAAATAGGTGCTGGCTAGGGGCGCGCAGTGCAGGGCGCTACCGGGGTAGTCGCCCTGCCAGCCGGCATCCATGGCCTCATCAATCAGTGGTAAGGCATACGGCCCGGCGGCAAGCATCATGAGTTCGGCGTAGCGCTGCTGGATTTCGCTGCCGCGAATTTTCAAGAGGCCAGCGATATCGAGCGATTGCTTGCCCGATTTTTCTGCCGAGAGCACGCGCAGCACCATCATTTCTAGCGCCACGACATCGACTTCTAGCTTCGCAATCTCATCGCGGAAGCGCATATCGTCATACACGCCTTCTTGCTTGGCAATGCGCTTCAAGCGCTCTAGCTCACGCTTGGCGCGGTTCACATCGGCGATATTGGTGCGCTCGTGGGCGAGTAGGTATTTGGCATAGGTCCAACCCTTGTTTTCCTTGCCCACCAAATTCTCGGCGGGCACTTCCACGTTGTCAAACCACACCTCATTGACCTCGCATTCACCATCGAGCAGCTTAATGGGACGCACAGTCACACCTTTGCTTTTCATATCCACCAGCAGGAAAGAAATGCCAGTTTGCGGCTTGCCTTCGTTGCTGGTGCGCACGAGGTTGAACATCCAATCGCCGTATTGGCCGAGGGTCGTCCATGTTTTTTGGCCGTTGACGATGTATTTGTCGCCCACGCGCTCGGCGCGGGTTTTAAGCGAGGCCAAATCTGAGCCCGAGCCCGGCTCGCTGTAGCCCTGGCTCCACCACACTTCGCCGCTGCCGATGCCGGGCAGATGGCGCTTTTGTTGCTCAGGTGAGCCAAAGGCCATGATCACAGGCGCGACCATCACGGGGCCAAATGGAATGATGCGTGGCGCACCAGCCAAGGCGCATTCTTCTTCAAACAAATGCTTTTGCACCGCATTCCAGCCGGGGCCACCAAACTCTGCTGGCCAGCCGTAGCCCAGCCAGCCTTTTTTGCCAAGAATCTTGGCCCAGTCTTGCTGGTCGTCGCGCGTCAGGCGCAAGGCATTGTGAACTTTGTGCGAAATCTTTTCAGGCAAATTCGCGCGCACCCAAGTGCGGATGTCGCTGCGAAATTGCTCTTCTTCAGGGGTAAATGCCAAATCCATGGGTTGCTCCAAATCAACCCGCTTTTTAGCACGTTCATCCGCATTCGACTGTCACCAATTGGGCAGGCCTCTCCTCAGTTGGAAGGAGGCTGGGCGGGCAACTCGATGCCAAGCTGTTCACAGACATGGCGCAGCGTAGTTTGCAGTTGTGTGTTCGATGCTTTCAGTTGGGCAACTTCGTTTTCCAGTTTGGTAAGCCGCCCGAGGCTGTCGTCGGTAGGCACAAACGATGTGGCAGAAGATGACAATGCTGCCATATCCACGTCGCCGCACAGCAGATGTGCCCAGCGGTGCTCGCGGGAGCCGGGCATTTTTGGCAGTTTCACCACGCTTTGCAGGCCGCCATCTTCGCCGCGCTGATTCAGATCTTCCAGCAGCGCTTCCACCGCCGTGCTGTCAGCAAATTTTGTCCAACGCTCTCCATTGGTACGCAGCTCGGCAGCTGTTTGCGGGCCGCGCAGCATCAGCAGCCCAAGAATCGCGCCTTGATCGTCGCTCACGCCGAGCGCCCGTTAGACGTTGTGTTCAAAGCGCGGCACGCGGCTGGGGCTGGCTTCAAATACAAGGCTGCGGCTTTTGAGCGCGTCCAAGGCGGTGCGGGCATCGTCATCGGTGACTTCCATGATCGGATCGCGGCTGGTTTTTTGATTGCAGCCGAGCACCAGGGCGTTGAGCGAGAGCGGGTAGCTGTCGGGCACTGTGCGGGCTTTTTCCATCAGTGTGCCGAGCACGCGGGCTTCAATGGGCGTTAATGTTTTCATGCGAACAAGGATAATCGAAGGATGCGAAACATCGTGATCTTAATTTCAGGTGGTGGCTCCAACATGGCGGCCATCGTGGAAACTGCACAGCGTGAGGACTGGGAGACTTTGCTGGGCGCGCGTATCGCCGCAGTGATCAGCAACAAATCCGATGCCAAAGGCTTGCAATTCGCCTCAAGCCAAGGAATCTCCACTCGCGTACTCGATCACAAATCCTTTGCCAGCCGCCAAGATTTTGATACGGCCTTGGTCGCTTGCATCGATGAATTCAAGCCCAGCTTGGTGGTGCTCGCTGGCTTCATGCGCATCCTCACGCCGGGCTTTGTCAGCAACTACGCGGGCCACTTGCTCAACATCCATCCCTCACTCTTGCCCGCCTTCCCCGGCTTGCATACGCATGAACGGGCGATTCAGGCAGGCTGCAAATTTGCCGGTGCCACAGTGCATGAAGTGACCGCCGAACTGGATCACGGCCCGATCCTCGCGCAAGCGGTCGTGCCGGTTTTGCCTTGCGACACGGCTGCCATGTTGGCGGCTCGTGTGCTCACGCAGGAGCATGCGATCTACCCGAGGGCGATCCGAGAATTCTTGTTAGGCCTCAAAGCTGCCTGATTTGCCGCCGTGCTTTTCCTTGAGCGCCACGTTGCGAATCGTCATGCCCCGGTCGGCAGCTTTGCACATGTCGTAAATGGTGAGCAGCGCCACGCTGCAGGCGGTGAGCGCTTCCATCTCCACGCCCGTGGGACCGATGGTTTCCACCGTGGCGGTGCAGGCCACATGCGGATCAGCCTCGGAGCCCAATGCAAAATCCACCGCCACGCGGGTGATCGCCAGTGGATGACACAGCGGAATCAAATCGCTGGTCTTTTTCGCGGCTTGGATGCCTGCAATCCGCGCAATACCCAGCACATCGCCCTTTTTCGCATGACCCGATGCAATCAAGGCAAGGGTGGCGCTCAACATGTCGATGCGTCCTGCGACGATGGCGGTACGATGCGTAGCGGCTTTGCCGCCCACATCCACCATATGGGCTTGGCCGTTTTTGTCAAAATGTGTCAGTGGTGATGGGGTGTCACTCATCGTTTACGAAACCTTCATTTGATTTCGTCATCATACGATCATGTTCAATACAGGCAATACTTGGAAAGACCGCGCCTTGGCTGCAGGTGCACATTTGGGGATGAGTGTGGCGGTGGCTGGCTTAGCGGCAGCGCTGGTGTTTTTCGTCTGGTATCCGTATCCGTACCGTGAAATATCGGGCGGGCGAGAACTGTTTTTCCTCGTGGTGGCGGTGGATGTGGTGCTTGGCCCCTTACTCACCTTTGCGATTTTTAACCGCACCAAGCCTTGGAAAGTCTTGCAGCGTGATTTGGTTGTGATCGTTGCCCTGCAATTGGCGGCGCTCGGATACGGGTTGTGGACGGTAGCTGTTGCACGCCCGGTGCATCTGGTGTTTGAGTACGACCGTTTCCGTCCAGTGCATGCGATTGAAATGCAGGAAGGCTTGCTAAGCAAAGCCCCGGCTGAGCTGCGCAGCTTGCCATGGACGGGGCCAACTACCATCGGCCTGCGGCCTTTGGTGGGCAATGAAACAATGGAAGCCACCATGGCGGCACTCGGCGGCGTGCATCTCGCCTGGCAAGCCCAGTACTGGCAACCCTATGCCAAGAGCCAACAACAAGTCATCAAAGCCGGCAAAAGCGTCGCCGAGCTGCGTCAGCGCTTTGCAAAGCATCAGGCCTTGATTGACCAAGCTGTGGCTGAATCTGGCCGCCCCGAGGCGCAACTGCGTTGGCTGCCGATGTATGGCCGCAAAGATTTTTGGACAGTCTTCATCGACGCCACAAGCGCCGAGCCGCTGAGTTTTATTCCACTGGATTCATTTTGACAGTCTTGCAACATCGTTTTTTGAAGCTTTTTGAGCATTTGCCCGTCATGAAATCTGCGTGGAGTGCTCCTCTTTTGGTAGCATTGCTTTTGCTACCCGCCATGCCCGTCAGCCATGCCGCGGATGGTTTGCCTAATTTGGGCGGTGGCGAAGAGATGAGCGTCGTGGAAGAAAAGAAGCTCGGTATGCGCATTGCCCGCGAAATTTACCGCGACCCTGATTACATCGACGACCCGGTCATCTCCGCCTATGTGCAGCGTATCTGGCAACCCTTGCTGGCAGCGGCACGCAAGCGCGGCGACATCTCCCCCGAGCAGCAGCAACTGGCGTGGGAAATCATGATCGGCAAAGACCGCAGCATCAACGCGTTTGCGCTGCCCGGTGGATTCTTTGGGCTGCATTTGGGCTTGGTCGGTGCGGTGAGCACGCGCGATGAGCTCGCCAGCGTGCTCGCGCATGAGTTGACCCACGTCTCTCAGCGCCATATTGCGCGGCAAATCTCCAAACAAAACCAGCAATCGCCTTGGCTGCTGGGTGCGATGATTCTGGGCAGCATTGCCGCCAGTAAAAATCCCCAAGCCGCAGCGGCCGTCGTCTCGGGTGCACAGGCCGTGAGTGCACAAAGCCAGCTTAATTTCTCACGCGACATGGAGCGCGAGGCCGACCGCATTGGCTTTGCAATATTGCAAGAGGCCGGCATGGATGTACGCGGCTTCACCGGCATGTTTGACAAGCTGCAAGCGGCCAACCGCATCAACGACAACGGCAGCTTCCCCTACCTGCGCACGCATCCGCTGACCACCGAGCGCTTGGGCGATATGCAGTCGCGCCTGCAATTGCTGCCGTCCGCGCCGCCACCTGCAGCAAGCCAAGCCGCAGAACATGCCCTGATCGCCGCGCGAGCACGCCTGCTCTCTGACTCTTCCGTGGACGCGCTGCGCAGCGAGCTCACGCAAGCCGCTGCCGCACTGCGCAATCCACTGCCCACCACGGCCAACACCACGCAGCGCATTCGCCAGACCGCGCAGCTCTACGGTGGAGCGCTGGCCGCGCTCAAATCGCGTGACAGCGCACTGGCGATGCGCTATGCCAGTGCCGCCCAAGGCAGCCTGATTTCCAAGCCTTTTGAGGCTACGCCCGGCATGGAATCAGCGCAGAGTGCTATTGAATTAATAGTGATTGAAATTGCATTCAATGCCCCGCCCAACGCGCAAACCAGCGAGCTCCAAATCGCGGCGACGGCGGCGCTGCAGCGTCTGCGCGCACTGCCCGGCCAGAGCAACCAGCGTCCCATGCTCCTGGCTCTCGCGCAGGTGGCGCATGCGGGCTGGCTGCCCGACGTGAGCGTGCAGCGCAGCCAAGCGGTAGACGCGTTGCAAACCTGGCTGGCGGAGCATCCGCGCGATGCGCTGGTTTGGCAGGCTTTAGCCAGCTTGCACGAAGCGCAAGGCCAAACCCTGCGCAGCTTGCGCGCCCAAGCCGAGGCCCGTATCGCCTTGCTGGACTATGGCGCCGCTCTCGACCGCTTGAAAGCCGCGCAAGATTGGGCGAGGAGCAATGGCGCCAACCATATCGACGCCAGCATCATCGACACCCGCGCCCGCGCCGTGCAAGCCATGGTGCGGGAGCTAGCGCTTGATCGTGACAAACCCTGAACGCGGCAAGCCATGACTGCACACCGCAGCTTTCCCAAGCTCAAACGTTCACAAACCCCACGCCTCTCGGGCAGCGCAGAATGCCCCTGCGGCAGCGCAAAGATCTACGGCGCATGCTGTGGCATTTGGCATGCCGGTTGGAACACGACTCCCCCGCGCCAC
>JBJTSL010000065.1:0-11471 GCA_046076625.1 Allobrachymonas sp. | reverse complement strand
CGCAGAATGTGCACTTCTGGGCACAGTAAGGAACGTGCAAATACAACTGAAGCGTCGAATTCTCGCTCCACTCTGCATTTTTAAATGCATTAACCATCTGCATGGTATCAAGGCTTGACGAATCTGGCTTCATCCAGTAGTCGATAGTATTTTTTGCGACATTGACAAAGCGTGTATGCAACAATTTATCCATTTTACTCCTCCGCATGTATAAGAAAGATGTACGCCATTTTGAATGGAACTATACCGTACGGGGGGGCTAATCATACATTTTCGTTATTAAGATGAGTTTGTTAATTATTTTTTGGCTTTTTGGGTCTCGTCCGCCGTCATATGTTGACTCGCTTTATCAAGCATGTTGGCAGCAATCCAAAGCGCCCTCTCCGCTTTTTGAAACGGTGTGTCGGGTTGCTTTTCTTCTTTTACCGGCTCACCGGCTTTGCGGGCGCGAACAGCACGGACAGAAGCCTGTCCAGTAGTTTGCAAGGCATGCCACGCCTCTTGCATGGCTGCGGCATCCATGCGGGCCAGTTCCACCAGGAAGGACTTTGAAGCTATGTCGGACGTCCGACACTGCGCCTTGATGTCCTCTGGCAGCTTGAGCAGGGAGAGCAATTCCGTGACGGTGTTGCGGGCCTTGCCGATAACTTTGGCAGCGTCTTCCTGGGTGTAGCCGTGGGTTTCCATGAGCCTGCCGAGTGATTCGGCCAACTCCATCGGACGCAGGTTTTCGCGCTGTACGTTTTCGATGATGGCCACTTCGTCGGTGTCACCCTCAGTGACAACGGCGGCAATCGTTTGACGTGAAAGCAACTGGTGGGCGCGGTAGCGGCGCTCCCCGGCCACAATCATGTAGCGCTCGCCCTCCAGGGCTTTCACAAGAATCGGCTGGAGCAAGCCTTTGGCTTCGATGGACTGTGCCAGCTCCATCAAGGCGGCTTCGTCAAAGAATTTGCGCGGCTGGTCAGGGTTTGCATCCACCTGCTGAATATCCAGCTCAATGATGCGCGGCAAGTCTGCACTCGCCCCGAACATATCGGCGCGAATCTTGGCACTCATTGGTGTCTTATTTTTGGGAGGCATGGAGTTCAATCAGTTTTTGGGCTACGACCTTGTATTGCTCAATCCCGGGAGAATCGGGGAAGAGTTCGAGCGCGGCTTTGGATTCCACATTGGCTTTGTCAAACACCGTCGAGCGGTTGACTGGCTCAAAGACTTCGACGCGCCTGGCGGCGACCGATGCGCGAAGTTCCTGAAGTGCTTCGGCATCGTGCGCGGCGCGGGCATTGAACAGTGTGGGCAGAATGCCCACGATTTTGAGGCCGGTGTTGGCACGGCGGCGCACGTTCTCAATGGTCTCCATGAGCAGCGGAATGCCCATGATGGAGAGGTAATCCGTCTTGCAGGGAATCACCACGGCATTGGAGGCCGTGAGGGCGTTCACCGTAAGCAGTGACAGCGTGGGCGGGCAGTCAATCAGGATGAAGTCAAAGCGCTCCCGCAGGACAGCGATTTTTTCCTTGAGCACGGTGGCCACGCCGAAGGGCGAAACCAGCTCAGTCTCAGCGTTGGCCAGGCGGATGCTGGCCGGAATGAGCGAGGGGGCACCGTCAATCACGAGCGCATCGAGCAGCGCATCTTTGACCAGGCCGAAATAAAAGGTCTTGCCCGTTGCATCCAGCTCACGCAGGCGGCGCGGGTCAAGCCCATGAACGATGGACAGCGAGCTTTGCGGGTCACTGTCAATAACAAGCACACGCTTGCCCGCCTCGACTAAGGCGCGAGCCAGGTTCACGGTGCTGGTGGTTTTGCCGACGCCTCCCTTCTGGTTGGCTACGGAGATAATTGTTGCTTGCATAATCACATTGCATCTTACAATTGACTTTTTGTGAAGACTGAGTGATAATAGAATCATACTTTCTTTATGAGCAACAAAGACATGGCACAACTTGCAACCCATCGCTACACCATCACGGTGCCGGACAACCTGGCCAAGCTGATTGAGAAGGTTTGCGCCCAAGAAGGCCGCAACCGCTCGGAGCTTTTCCGCGAAGCTTTCCGCGTGTACCTGAACGCAGGCACACACACCGCGAACAGCGCCCCCCGAAAGGAAGACCCCTTCCGGCTCTTTTGGCCTGAGTGGTCGTCCAAGAATGACCAGGCATATGACCGCCTGTCCGTGGAGAGTGAGAAAGACCGCCTGCTGGAGCAGTGGGCGCACATGGTCGAAACCGCGCCCGGTTTTGAAGACGTGCGGGCCGTATCCGGCAATGTCAACGCCGTAGCAGGTGAATCAATCGCATGAGCGCTCCGATTCGACGCGGGGACATCTATGTGATTGACTTCGACCCACCCAAAGGCGAAGAGCACAAAGTAGGCTCAGAAATCATGAAGCGCCGCCCTGCTGTGGTGATTTCACGAGACGCCATCAACAAGGTGCGCCGCACCGTCATGGTGGTGCCCCTTTCATCCTCACCTCAACCTGTTCCCGTGTTTGCGGTGCCTGTCCCTTCTGCGGGGCCGAACTCTGTGGCGGTATGCGACCAAATCACCACGGTGAACAAGGCCACGCGGGTCATCAAGCACATTGGGACACTCTCAAGCGAAGACCTGCGCCTTATCGAGCGCAGCGTCCTGGACGCGCTGGCATTGTCCTAATGTCGGACGTCCGACACATAAAAAAATGACCCCTACCCTACCCGACAACCCAGAGGAAGAAAGCGAAGCGACTGCTATCAAAGCCCTCAGCAAGCCTGACCCGCTGCTTGAGGAGCTTCAGGTTGTCCGGCTGGAGGGGCGCTATTTCTGTTTCGACCGACATGAAGCCAAAAACCGCCAGGGGGCGTCACACTCAAAGCGTTTGTTAGCCCAGTTATATCTGTTGGGCGGCTTGGTTCGCAGCATTTATAAAACCTTTGGCAAGCTCTACATAATCGAGCGCTGCTGATTCCGAGGGGTCGAAGTCAATAGCGTGTGCTGCTTGATTTCGCAGGTTTCGTAGATCGTAGTAAAGCGCGATCTCTTCTTGCGCGAGAAGATGTTCTTTCGTGATAAGCCCGATAGCATGACGGGAAGGGGTCTTATCAAGACCAGGGGGTAAAAGATCACGAGAGTTTGCGAGTCTAAGAAGGGCAACCTCTACTGCCCTCCACGCTTCAAGGATTGCCGCACGTGGGTGACGAGCTGCGAGCTCAAGCAAAGGATCGGTTTGAGCACGAGTGGCTGGTGTTGTTGCAGCCACTGGTTCTCTTGTTTCGGTCTCAACGCGAAGAGAGCGAACTTCTCGATCAAATTCTGCCTCGACTGGTCCGGCCTTTAGTTTCTTAACAAGCCGGAGAAGCTCGCGGAGCTCGGATCTCATAAGCCACGCGACAATGACAAGCGAAAGTGGCCACGCAAGTGACTCAATGAGCTTTGATATGAAAGTTAACGAGTCCATATTCGTGGGGGCTAACGTTGGAAACGTGCGGCGCTCGCGCAGCGAGTGTCCGCTCGGTTGACCCGTTCTGGCGCGGCCCGAAACATCCTTTGGCGCGAAATCTGCATGATCAAATCCAGCCCCTTTTTGTTGCGACCTCACATAGCTGTGTCACTGCGTCCGTACCAAAAGCTTGCTTTTGTCCGCGCGCCGTGGCGCAGCTATGCACGCTACCAGAAAAACGGAGCTGTATAAATACCCACATATTGTGCTAGCGCCACTGTTCCAGCCGTCGATCGGAACTCAATATAGGGAGACAGACTTCTGTCCGTGTATAACGGCGTTTGTCTGCCTAACATCGGAAGGGAAAACGCGCGCTAAGCCGCACCCAGTATGGCTTGTAGGCTATATGTTGAGTAAATCAACAGTCATAACAACTCCAGAAAAACCAGCACAGCACTGTTCAAGTCGAATTAGCCGCAAGAACGATGGCGTGAAAGAATTCGATACGTGCACTATAGCTTGGGAAAGCAAAAAAACGTCCATGTCGGTCGCGAACGTTCATCGGTGTTGATGACGAGCGACATCAGGTACTCGCTGGGCAACGCGTGTGGAACTGGGTTGTCCAAGCTAGATGAGGTCACTATGCTTTCCATAGCATTTCGCGTAGCGTTTATGCCGGCTGTTTGAACGAAACGCCTTAAATCAAACGCTTTTTCCAAAAAAAAGGTTTTGGAACCAAATCAGCCTTTGCTTACCCAGGTGACTAAACCCGCAGCGCAAGTGAGACAGGTATGTGAAAAAGTGCCACGGTGTTTATCCTGTGGGCGCAAATGCAGGTCTATGGCCTGATAATACACCTAGTTAGTGCATTTGGAGAGTTTCATGCGTCGTACATTGATTCAACAAGCGTTCATTGTGGGGGCGCTCTGCGCTTTGGGCGGAGCAGCAGTTGCGCAAACGAGCATCAAGTTTTTGAACGATTGGCGCTGGGAGGGTCAGGCGGCTCCGCTGCTGCTGGCGAACAAGGGCTATTTCCAAGCAGAGAAACTCAGCGTGGCGCTCACGCCTGGCACCGGCTCTGGAGCGACTGTGGCCAAGGTGGCCAGCGGCGAATTTGACATGGGCTTGGGCGATTTCAGCTCACTCATTGAACATGCGGCCAAGAACCCGGGCGTTGCGCCGCCCGTGGCGGTGTACATGGTGTATGAGCGCACGCCATCGAGCCTGTTTATTCGCAAAGCTTCCGGTGCCGAGCGGCCTGATCAATTGGCAGGCAAAAAGCTCGGTGCGCCACCGTTTGACGGGGGGCGTAAGCTGTGGCCCGCATTTTCAGAGCTCGCGAAGACCGGCGAGGTGAAATGGGAAAACGTGGATGCCGCTAAGCGCGAAGAAATGTTTGCCAAAGGTCAGCTTGATGGCATCACGGGCTTTTATTTCACCACCATGCTCAACATTGAGCGCCAAGGCATGTCGGGCTCAGGCTACGCGGTGTTCCCTTATCACGAACTGGGTCTGCGCGTGTATGGCAATGCCGTGATCGTCAACCCCCAATTTTTAGCCAGCAATCCCAAGGCGGTAGCGAGTTTTGTGAAGGCGTATCACGCATCCCTCAAAGCCACGCTGGGCAATACTCGCGAGGCGATCAAAGCGGTGAAAGAAGCTGACGCAAATGCAGATGAACAGTTTGAATGGCGTCGCGCGCGCTTGGCGTTTGACACCTTTGTCAACACGCCCACCGTGCAAGAAACCGGCTTGGGCTTCATCGACATGAAGCGCGTTCAAAACAATATCGACCTCGTCGCTAGCGCCTTCAAGCTTGCCAACAAGCCGCAAGCCAGTGCGATTGCGCGCGCAGACTTCGTTCCGTCAAAGTAGATCGACTGTTGCGTTCAGGCTGTGGCGTTGCGTCGCCCCGCTGGCTCGGGTACAGTAGGCAGACAGGAGATCCTTTCCATGACTGAACCTACATCCAACGCATTCGGTAAATTCGTCCCCGGCTTTGATTTTTTGCAAGGCTTGGCCACGCAGGCGGTGAAAGGCGCGGCCAGCGGGCTGCCGGCCATTCCACAAATGCCCAACCCAGCGAATTGGGTTGCACCCACGCTGAATGTGGAAGAGCTAGACAAACGCATTGAAGAGCTCAAAACCGTGCAGTTCTGGCTCGATCAAAACGCCAAAGCCCTGCAAGCCACGATTACCGCGCTAGAGGTGCAGAAGATGACGCTGGCCACGCTCAAAGGCATGAACTTCAATATGGGCGATGTGGCCAATGCGTTCAAGCTCAAAGCCACCGAGACCGTGGCTGGCGCTGTGAACACGGCTTTGGGCAAACCGAGTGCGAAAAAATCTGTCCCGAAGAAGAAGGCCACTGCCGCGCAACCCGCAAAAGGCCTGATCGACCCGATGCAATGGTGGGGGTCACTCACGCAGCAGTTTGGCCAAATCGCCAGCGATGCGATGAAAGACGCGAGCAAAAAAACCGCGATGGACACCACGAAAAACATGGCCAAAGCCATGACGCAAACGGCGGTCAATACCGCCATGAGCACCGCCAAATCAGCGGCCAAAGCGGTCAGTTCCACGGCGCAGTGCGCTACACAATCGATAGCATCTAACGCAAGAAAAACGACGGCAAAAAGCTCCAGAGCCTCAAAAACTGCGACCAAACGCACCGCACCTCGCCGCTGATGAAGCCGTTTTGCGTTGCGCATGCCACGCACCCGCTGTGGCGCATGGCAGCCGGCCTGGTGGTGGCGCAATTGCGTGCGCAACTCGCGCTTGCCGAGCATGAGGCGCAATCGCCACTCGCATTACTGTATTTCACCGATCACTATGCCGATGAAGCACAGGCGCTTTTGGATCACTTGCGCCAAGAGTTGCCGCAAGTGACCGATTGGGCGGGCTGCGTGGGCGTAGGCATCGCTGTGAGTGGCGTGGAGTATTTTGACGAGCCTGCCTTGGCGGTGATGTTGTGCGGCCTGTCGCGTGCGCACTACCGAGTGTTCAACGGTGTGGCGCCCTTGGCTGTGAGCGCGCAATTCAAGCCGCACAGCGCTTTGGTGCATGCGGATGGCCACACGCCGGATTTGGCCGAACTGCTGCCGGAGCTGGCCTCACGCACCGCATCGGGCTACCTCTTTGGAGGTTTGGCTGCAAGCCGCCATAGTGTGCCGCAGATTGCGCTGCACCAGGGCAGCACGCATGCCGGTGTGATGGCTGGAGCACTCAGCGGGGTGGCTTTCAGCGAACAGGTGCGGCTGATTTCCCGCGTCACGCAAGGCTGCCAGCCGATACGTCTGCCGCCAAGCAATGCCGCCGCGGGCAAAGCCGCCAAGCCGCATCGCATCACCAAGAGTGATCAGCATGTGGTGCTGGAACTCGATGGCGAACCCGCACTGGATGTGTTGCTCGATGAATTGGGTATCGCTTTAAGTCAACCGCAGCAGGCGGTGCAAAGTTTGCGGCAGACTTTTGTGGGACTGACGGCGGCTCAAGACGCACAAGCAGTTGCACGGGATACTCGCAGTGCGTTGCGGCAAATGGGTAATTTTGGCGCAGACACACGCGTGCGGCATCTTGTAGGGCTTGATCCGTTGCGCCGTGGCATCGCCGTGGCTGACTATGCGCCCGAAGGCAGCGAGCTGACTTTCTGCGAACGCAACCGCGATGCCGCGCGTCGCGATTTGATGCGCATCTGTGCGGAAATCCGCGATGAGTTGGAAGTCGATCTGCTGCAAAACGCTACTGATTCAATAGCACCCCACGAAGATTTTATGCCGGCTAATGAGCTATTTCGTTCAAAAAAAATCGTCGGTGCCGTGTATGTCAGCTGCGCAGGCCGAGGTGGCCCGCATTTTGGTGGCGACAGCGCTGAGCTGCAAATCCTGCGCCACGCCTTGGGCGATGTACCCTTGGTGGGCTTCTTCGCAGGCGGTGAGATTGCGCACAGCCAAGTGTATGGCTACACGGGTGTGCTCACGGTTTTTGCGGCTGAGGCTTGAGATTCTCAATGGCAGAACAGCCAGACGCAAAATACGCAAAAGTTGCGCAAAAGACGCAGAAAAATCCAAAAGACCCTGAGACCGGTATCAAGTCTTGATACCGGTCAGCCAATCCGGTAACGCTAGGCAGTTTGTTTGAGAGATCGCAGCTTCGCGACAGATGATTCGCCCATGTTCAACTCTCATCTGAATTCCATGAGCCCCATCACCCTCACTCAGCAGCGCTTTCATCGTGCCTTGCTGGCCATGTGTCTTGCCGCAATCGCCCTTGCGCTGATTTTCCCTTTCATCTCCGATTTGCTGCCGCATATTCCGCCTAGTGGCCACCGTCATGTGCATGCGCATGGCCATCCCTTCGTTGATGCGCGTAGCTTGCTAGGTATTCCGAATTGCTTGGATGTGATCTCCAACCTGCCGTTTCTGTTTGCTGGAATTTGGGGATTGATCGTGTTGCGTCGTCATCAGTTGCCACATGCCACGCAGCGCGCCGGGCAAGTGTTTTTCATCGGTCTGATTCTCACCTGCTTCGGATCTGGCCTGTATCACTGGAGGCCGACTGGCTTGGGTTTGATGATCGACCGCTTGGGCATGGCTGTGGCTTTTGCTGGCGTGATTTCGTTGGCTGCTGGAAGTCGTTTGGGTGATTCAGTGGCAGCTTTTGCCACGCCTCGGCTCTTGCTGCTTGCACCTGCCGCGGCCGTCATTGCCTTTGTGTTCAGCAACGTGTTGCCTTGGGCCGTTGTACAGTTTGGCGGCATATTGCTGATCGTCTGGTTGGCAACTTTGCCGCAGCCCTCAATACAAGGAACGGGTCAGGCGCTCAACCTCTGGGCTTTGATTGCGTGGTACGCCTTGGCCAAAATGCTGGAAGCCAACGATGATGCAATATTTCACATGACGCAGGAAGTCATCTCTGGCCACACCTTGAAGCATCTTGCAGCTTGCATGGCAGCTTGGCCGGTGATTGCCAGCCTGAAGAAGTCATAATCCGTGCAAACACTGCCAACAACACAGAGGAGCATGCTTTGAGCGAATCCCATCACGCCGCCGATCATCCCAACCAATTCGCTTTGCTCGGTCAACGCCGCTTTGCCCCGTTTTTCTGGACGCAGTTCTCTGGTGCCGCGAACGACAATGTTTTCAAGTTCGCGTTCACCGTGATGGTGACCTACCAGCTTTCCGTGAGTTGGATGCAGCCTGCAATCGCTGGCTTGGTGATTGGGGCGCTGTTTATCTTGCCGTTTTTGCTGTTCTCGGCGACGAGTGGGCAACTGACTGACAAGTATGAAAAAACGAAGATGATCCGCTTTGTGAAGAATCTGGAAATCGTGATCATGTTGATTGCGGCCTACGGGTTTTTCCAATCCAATGTGCCCGTGCTGCTGGGTTGCACTTTCCTCGTGGGCTTGCATTCCGCACTGTTTGGCCCAGTGAAGTTTGCCTATTTGCCGCAGGTCTTGAATGAACGGGAATTGACGGGGGGCAATGGCATGGTGGAGATGGGCACGTTTGTGGCCATTCTTGCTGGCAATATTGTTGGCGGCATTTTGATTGCGCTGCCAGGCATCGGTGCTTCATGGGTTGCTATTGTTTGCATAGCGGTGGCGATCATTGGCAGAATAGCCGCGCACTACATTCCGAATGCGCCGGCCACGGATCCGTGTTTGGTGATCAACTGGAATCCTTTTACCGAGACCCTTAAAAACTTGCGGCTCGCCTATGGCAATGTCGTCGTCTTCCGCTCGTTGCTAGGAATCAGTTGGATGTGGTTTTTCGGTGCGGTATTTTTGAGCCAATTCCCCAGCTTTGCAAAAGACGTGTTGTATGGCAGCTCGAATGTGGCTTCGCTGCTGCTCGTCGTTTTCTCCATCGGCATTGCGACCGGCTCGCTGCTGTGCGAAGTGCTCTCGCGCCGGCATGTGGAAATTGGCCTCGTGCCGCTGGGTGCGATTGGCATGAGTGTGTTTGCGCTGGATTTGTACTTTGCTTCCAGAAGTTTGCCCAAGGCTGAGATGCTCACGGTGATGCAATTCATCAGTATCTCGGCGCATTGGCGCGTCATGGCGGATCTGTTCTTGCTGAGCTTGTTTGCGGGCTTGTACAGCGTGCCCATGTATGCGTTGATTCAGCTGCGCAGCGTGCCCACGCATCGCGCGCGCATCATCGCGGCCAACAATATTTTGAACGCGCTCTTCATGATCGCCAGCAGCCTGATCGTGGGTGCGCTGATTGGAGCGGGGTTTGCAATTCCGCAAGTCTTCCTTTTCACAGCCTTGGCCAATGCAGTTGTCGCCATCTATATTTTCTTGCTCGTACCTGAATACTTTCTGCGCTTTGTGGCTTGGGTGGCCTCGCGTTGCATTTATCGCTTTAAAGTCCAAGGTGATGAAAACATCCCCAGCAGTGGCGCCGCCATCCTCGCCTGCAACCATGTGAGCTTTGTCGATGCGGTACTGCTCATGGCAGCCAGCCCGCGGCCCATCGTGTTTGTAATGGATCACCGAATCTTTAAATTTCCGGTGTTGGGCTGGTTCTTCAAGCTGGCCAAGGCGATTCCGATTGCGCCAAAGAAAGAAGATCCTGCGCTCTATGAGGCATCGTTTAAACGCGCAGGCGACGTGCTGCGCGAGGGTGATTTGCTGGCCATCTTCCCTGAGGGTGGCATCACGCGCGATGGCACGCTGCAAGAGTTCAAGGGCGGCATCATGAAGATTCTGGAAGAAGCCAAAGCGCATGGCGTCGAGCCGCCGGTGATTCCCATGGCGCTCACCAATCTTTGGGGTTCGTACTTCAGCCGCATAGAGAAAGATGGCGCGATGGTGCGGCCGTTTCGGCGAGGCTTGCTCAACCGTGTGGGTCTGAATGTGGGCATTGCACGTAAAAGCTCCGAAGTGGCTCCCGCCAAGCTGCAATCGCAGGTGGCCGCTTTGCTCTTGCAGTAATGAACTAAAATACTGGGCTTCGGAGGTTTGGGTGAGCGGTTTAAACCAGCAGTCTTGAAAACTGCCGAGGATGTAAGTCCTCCGTGAGTTCGAATCTCACAGCCTCCGCCACAACAGCAAAAAGCTCCCTTGCGGAGCTTTTTTATTTTCCAGCAACGCAAACATGGCTATCAAATCCACTATCTTCAAAGCCAATATTCAGATCGCTGACATCGACCATGGCTACTACGCCGATCATGCGCTCACGCTGGCGCGTCATCCGAGTGAGACGGATGAGCGCATGATGATTCGGCTGGCCGCGTTTGCCTTGCAGGCCTACAAGCTGCAAAGCTTGTGCGGGGGCGATGGCACTCTGGCTTTCGGTGCAGGTCTGTCAGACCCGGATGAGCCGGATGTGTGGCTCAAGGATTTCACAGGGGCCACCCGGATGTGGATTGAGGTGGGCCAGCCGGAAGACAAGCCGATCATCAAGGCCTGCGGCAAGGCCGATGAAGTGCATGTGTATGCGCTTAATCACGCCGCATCCGTTTGGTGGAAAGGGATCCAGACGAAACTCACGCGCCCAGAGAATTTGAGTGTGTACCAAATCCCAAGCGAAGCGGCCAAAGCCCTTAAGGCTTTGGCCGAACGCAGCATGAATTTGCAGGCGACCGTGCAGGAAGGTGCGCTGTCACTGAGCAGCGAAAAAGGTGCTGTGGATGTTGAGCCACTGAAGTGGCTCTGAGTGCAAGCCTCAAGCGCGCTGAGGCGCTTGAGACTGCTTAGGCTGCCGCCGCAATCTTTGCTGAATCACGCGCCAGCGCTTCGCGCGTGGCATTCTTGCGATACCACACAGTAATTGCCGAACTCGTGAGCACAATGAACAAGCTGTAGAGCACGGGAATCAGTAGCACTTGCTGCTGCATCTCGCCCTTAAAGGTGAGCGTGACGATCAAGACGGCCAGCGGGCCGTTTTGAATACCGGTCTCCAAGCTGATGGTGCGTGAACGGTTATTGTCTTGCTTCAAGAGGCGCGAGAGCCAATAGCCGAGCAACATGCCGATTAGCCCGAGGCCAATCGCGGCGAAGAACACATACCAAGGAGTGGTCAGCAGCAGCTGGTAGTTG
>JBJTSL010000064.1:0-3200 GCA_046076625.1 Allobrachymonas sp. | reverse complement strand
CTGCGCACCTCTTGTGGCGTGCCATCACCAATCTTCTTGCCGTAATCGAGCACCACCACGCGATCTGAAATATCCATCACCACGCCCATGTCGTGCTCGATGAGTACCACGGTCGTACCGAATTCGTCGTTCACATCCAGAACGAAACGGCACATATCTTGTTTTTCTTCCAAGTTCATGCCGGCCATGGGCTCATCCAGCAGCAGCACTTGCGGCTCCATCGCGAGGGCACGGCCCAAGTCCACACGCTTTTGCAAACCGTAGGGCAGTTGGCCGACGGGTGTTTTACGATAGGCCTGAATCTCCAGAAAATCAATGATCTCTTCTACCTTCTGACGATGCTCGTTTTCTTCCCGCTCTGCGGGGCCCCAGCGCAGCGCTTGCAAAAAAATGTTGGATTTGATGCGCAGGTTGCGCCCACTCATGATGTTGTCCAGCACGCTCATGCCCTTGAAGAGGGCCAAATTCTGAAACGTGCGCGCCACACCCATCTTGGCCACTTGGTGCGAATCCATGTGCTTGAAGGTCTGACCACGAAATGTGATCGAGCCTTGCTGCGGGGTGTACACGCCGTTGATGCAATTGAGCATCGAGCTCTTGCCAGCACCGTTGGGGCCAATGATGGCGCGCACTTCATGCTCACGCACATCAAAGCTGATGTCAGTCAGTGCTTTTACGCCGCCGAAAGCCAAGGAGATGTTTTGCACATCGAGGATAACGTCACCGATTTTCTTGCTCATGCTGCCGCCTTCAATGAAGCAAAGGTCTTCGCGTCTTCAATTTTCAAGGTCGCGCTCACTTTGCCGCTGCGGCCGTCTTCGAACTTGACCACAGTCTCGATGAACTGCTCTTTTTTGTCGCCATACAAAGCGTCCACCAAAGGTTGGTATTTGTCACCAATGAAGCCGCGGCGGACTTTGTTGGTACGGGTGAGTTCGCCATCGTCTGCATCCAGCTCTTTGTGCAGTACCAAGAAGCGGCTGATTTGGCTGCCCGCGAGCAGCGCGTCGCGCGAGAGATCGGCATTCACAGATTCCACGCAAACTTTGATGAGGCCGTAAATCTCTGGCTTGCTCGCCAAATCCACATAGCCGGTGTAGGGCAGGTTGCGGCGTTCGGCCCAGTTGCCACAGGCATTCATGTCAATGTTGAGCATCACGCAGACGCGATCGCGCCCATCGCCATAGGCCACGGCTTCTTTGATGTATTGGAAAAACTTGAGTTTGTTTTCCACATACTTGGGTGCAAACATCGCGCCATCATTCGCCCCACCTTTGATGCGCCCCACGTCTTTCACGCGGTCAATGATCTTGAGTTGACCACTGGCATCAATGAAGCCGGCATCACTGGTGCGATACCAGCCGTCTTGCGTTTTTACCTCGGCGGTGGCTTCTGGATTCTTGAAATACTCTTTGAGCAGGCCGGGCGATTTGACGAGGATTTCGCCATTGCTGTCAAGCTTGATTTCCACACCCTCAATCGGCACACCCACCGTATCGGCGCGCACGGCATTGTCAGGCTGCAAGCAGACAAACACGGCGGTCTCGGTCGAACCATAGAGTTGTTTGAGGTTGATGCCAATTGAGCGATAGAAGGTAAACAAGTCCGGGCCAATCGCCTCGCCGGCCGTGTAGGCCACTCGCACGCGGCTCATGCCCAAGTTGTTGCGTAACGGGCCGTAGACGAGTAAGTTACCGAGCGCATACATCACGCTGTCTGCAAAGCCCACCGACTTGCCGTCCATTTTGTCAGGGCCGACTTTTTTGGCGACGTCCATGAAGGTTTTGAAGATGGCGCGCTTGATGCTGCCTGCGTCTTCCATGCGGATCATCACGCTGGTGAGCAAGCCTTCAAACACGCGCGGTGGCGCAAAATAGTAGGTGGGGCCAATTTCTTTGAGGTCGATGGTGACCGTGCTGGCGTTTTCGGGGCAGTTGACGGTGTAGCCGCAGGTCAGCCATTGCGCATAGCTGAAAATGTTTTGCCCGATCCAGGCTGGCGGCAGATAAGCGAGTACATCTTCATCTGCCGTCAGTTGGTCGAACTTTGCACCGGCTGCGCTACGGTCTAGCAGTGAGAAATGCGTATGCACCACGCCCTTGGGATTACCCGTCGTCCCGGAGGTGAAAAACATCGCAGCCACATCGTGCGGCTGGGCAATTGCCGCTTGTTGCTTGAAAAAACCGGCGTTGCTGGCAGCAAATGCTGCGCCCGATTCAATCAATGTATCCAGTGAACTCAGGCCGTCTTCGACGTAGTTGCGCAGGCCGCGCGGGTCGTCGAACCAAATTTGCCTGAGCTGGGGTGCGCTTTCGCGCACTTCGAGCAATTTATCCACCTGCTCTTGGTCTTCCACGATACCGAACTTGATCTCGGCATTGTTGATGGGGAAAACGCATTCGGCAGCAGCAGCGTCCTGATACAGGGGCACAGGAATTGCCCCGAGCGACTGCGCTGCCAGCATACTGGCGTACAGGCGCGGGCGGTTCGAACCAATGACAACGATATGCTCGCCGCGCTTGAGGTTCGCCTGGTGGAGGCCGCAGGCGATCTGCTCGACCAGCTTCACCAAGTCCGCCCAAGTGGTGGTTTGCCAGATGCCATATTCTTTCTCGCGCATGGCGGGCGCTTGGGGACGCTCAGCAGCATGCTTGATCAGCAATTGAGGGAAAGTCTGCATAGTGGACTGGACTGTAGTCACTCATTTGACGTTATGATGTCCTTATGACGACAATTTAGGGGAAACACTGCCTCGGACTAACCCTTGTACTGTCGTCAAACTTACTAAAACCGACTTTTTATGACCAAATCTGCCCCAGAAGAACTGAGTTTGTCGCAACGGCGCCGTTCGCCGACAGAGGACGAGATGCGCAGCATTCCTTGGCTGGCGGTGCTTGAGCCTCAGCACCAGCTACGCGCCCGCGCGGCCTTGCAAGTAGGCGATGCGAAGGCAGGCGACTACGTCGTGCGCATCGGTCGGCCGGTCACCTATTGGTTTGGCTTGATTGATGGCTTGCTGAAAATGAGCAACGAAACCGCTGATGGCCGCACCATCACCTTGATTGGCGTGCCGCCCGGTGGCTGGTTTGGCGAAGGCACGGTGCTCAAGCGCGAGAGTTACCGCTACAACATCCAACCCCTGCGTCCGAGCGTGGTCGCGGGCCTGCCGGTCGATACGTTTCACTGGCTGATCGACCACT
>JBJTSL010000063.1:0-2118 GCA_046076625.1 Allobrachymonas sp. | reverse complement strand
TCGAGCAGAAACGCATCGCAATGGGCTTCGATGCCGCGCAGTTCATCCAGTGCTGCATCAAAGCCAGTATTGATCACACCGCCATCGCGTACCAAGGCAGCGGGTTCGGGCAAGATGGCTGCTTGCAGGAGATGTGCGCACTGCGGCAGCTCTGGCAGAGCTAGAGGAGCAGAAATTTGAGCAAAATTGCCATCTAGCCGGTATAAAACCTGCGCTAACTGCTCTGCTTTTGATAGCGTTTGTTGCAAGCCAACCAGCTCTCGCGGTTTCACCTGACGCAGCGCAATGCGTGCGGTGATGCGTTCAGCATCGCTGCAACTTTTGAGCTGTTCACGCAGCTTGGCAAACGACCCCGCGCGCAGGGCAGAAATCATGCTGATACGCTCTTGTGCGATGCGTCTGTCTTGCGATGAATTCAGTAACCACGTTTTGAGCAAGCGGCTTCCCATACCGGTCATGCAGGTGTCAAGCAAGGAAAACAGCGTGGGGCTCGTCTCGCCGCGCAGGGTGTGCGTCAGCTCCAAATTGCGTCGCGTGACCAGCGGCAATTCAATCTGCTCGCCCGGACGCTCGACGCGCAAGCGGCGTAGGTGCGACAGCGGCGCGCCCTGCGTGTGCTCTGCGTAAGAGAGCAGGGCGCACGCGGCCGCTTGTGCATAAGTGAGCTCGTCTGCACCAAAAGCCTGCAAGCTGGTCACTTGCAACAGGGTGCAGAGCTTTTGCGTGCCCAAGCCGGCATCAAATTGGAACGCAGGACGGATGGTGAGCGAGGCAGCGCCTAAGCTTTGCCCCCAATGTTTGATCTGCTGCTCAAAAGCTGGCGTCACGTCGGCTGCATAGAGCAACTCGCTGGGCGCAATCCGCGCCATCCAAGCCGGCAATTCATCCTGTGAACACTCAGCCAATTGCATTTGAGACTGCGTGAGAGCCGCCCAAGCCAAACCCAGTCGATTGCGCGGCGCTTGATAGATTGCCAACAGCATCGCTTCTTGCTTGTCGCCCTGCAAATTCGCATCAGTCAGCGTACCGGGGGTGACGATGCGCACCACTTTTCTCTCCACGGGCCCTTTGCCCGTGACTTCGCCCACCTGTTCGCAAATCGCAACCGATTCGCCGAGCTTAATGAGACGCGCCAGATAGGTTTCAACCGAGTGAAACGGCACACCGGCCATGACCACCGGCAGCCCCGCTGATTGGCCGCGCTGCGTCAGTGTGATGTCCAAAAGCCGTGCAGCCTTCTGTGCATCAGCGAAAAACACCTCGTAAAAATCCCCCATGCGGTAGAACAGCAGGGTGTTCGGGAAGTCCTTTTTCAGATGCAGGTATTGCTGCATCATCGGCGTGTGCGCACTTAAATCGGCCTTCATGGCAGACGGTTTTGAAATGATTTACAGCGGTGCTTCTTCGTCGGCGGCATTGGGGTCGGTGTTTGAAGTACCTGAACCTTTGAGCGTTCCGGATTGCCGCAGATTCTGACGTACCTTGGCCTTCTCACCAGCGCTGGCGAACTTGCTGTATTTGCTGAGCAGGCTCACCAGTTGAGCGTAGACTTTGGGGTTGCCAGCAAGGCATTCTTTCTGATGCATGAAGTCGGCATCGCCGGTGAAATTGCCAATCAAGCCACCTGCCTCTTGGATCAACAGTGAGCCGGCGGCCACATCCCAGGCATGCACGCCGGTTTCAAAGAAGCCATCGGTGAAGCCGGCTGCCACATAGGCGAGATCCAGAGCTGCCGCGCCGGGGCGGCGCAGGCCGGCGGTGCGGGTCATGATGTCGCTCATCATTTGCAAATAAGTGGGGAAGTTGTCGCCAGGTCGGAAAGGAAAGCCGGTGGAAATCAGGCATTGGGTGAGCACATCGCGCTTGCTCACGCGGATGCGGCGGTCATTCAGGTAAGCGCCTCTGCCGCGAGTGGCATAAAGCAGATCGTTGCGGGTAGGGTCATACACCACGGCATGGTCGACCCTGCCTTTGATTTGCAGCGCGATGCTCACGCAATAGACCGGGAAGCCGTGGATGAAATTGGTGGTGCCGTCGAGTGGATCGATGATCCAGATGTGATCGGAAAATTTACTCCCCGCGCTGGTGCCCGATTCTTCGGCCAAGATGCCGTGATTG
>JBJTSL010000062.1:0-2458 GCA_046076625.1 Allobrachymonas sp. | reverse complement strand
ATTTCGCCATGCCGCGCTCGGTTTTGAGATCGGCAGTGACGATTTTCACGCCTTCGTGCATCTGCTTGTAGGCTGGCTTGGAGTATGCATTCATCGGATCGCCGGCGGGCGATTCCAATTTTGTGCAGCTTGCACCCAAGGCTTTGAGCCGCATCAAGGCGGCGGGGCCGGGCAGGTTGAGGGCGAGGCTAAGGACGCGAATGCCACGAAGGGGTTTGATTTGTGCCATCGAGCAATGATAGCCATCATTGCGAAACTCAAATCGGCTTGATCACCGAATTCGGCAGCAAATCGTTGTCATAAACAGCCGTCCGAGACTTAAATTTCCATGCACTGTCGACAAGAGCGATGACATCGATGTAGCGCCCCGTGCTGATGATCTGTGGCATGCCATCGCGCTGCGTGCGGGTGACGAAATAGCTGCTTTCGCACTGAATTTCTGCATCAGAAAAAGAGATGATCAAAGGCGCACTGCACACATGCCGCTGGGAATACGGGTCGTGGTAAATCGTGTTTTGCACGCCATAAATCCGATCACGCAACATGCCTTGGCTTCCGAAATCCATGATGCACAGTGGCAAACCCGCATCGAAGTTTTCACGCGATTGCAGTTTGTAGCGGCCATCTGCGGTGAACAAATCAGGCCAAGCGGAGAGGTCGTTACTGTCGAGCAAATGGGCGCTTTGCTGAAGCAGTGTGGTGAGTTGCAAGTAATCGTGAAAATTCATATCACTATCAAATCAATATCACTTTACGCAGATTCTATGCCGGTCAAATGCCTACAACGCTTCAAAATCAGAGGGAAAGCAGCTTGCGCCAATATGTATACATGCCGCGAATCAGCGTCTCCGTTACGTTGTGGTCGGTATTTTTCACGGTGATGCCATCCATCTCGCTCACCGTTCGAGCCGCGCTATTCGCACGATAGGCTTGCTGCACAAACTCGATCACTTCACCATCGTCCGCGCTCACAAAACCCGCCGGCCCGAAAAGATTGGCTTGGCGCAGACGGCGGCGCGTCATGTCTTCGGTGTCATCCTCAAAGCCGAAATGCGTCCACACAAAATCAAAAACACCTTCACTCACCGGCTGAATATGCCGGGTGGATAGACTGTTGACCTGCTGCTGCATGATGAGCGAAGGAAACAAAGTCATCATCGTGACCGTGGGTGTGATCTCCCGCTTTTGCACAGGGCAATTCAGCCTCCACCAGGCTTTGGGCACGACATCCAGCAGGCGATCATCGTGCAGCTTCATGTTTTCCCGGAAGCTCGTCACGTTCTCAGCGATATTGCTCGTTACTTCGTTGCGACGACTCACCATCACGGCATGCCGATGCTGCGCATCCATGATCATTTGGCTTTTCTGATCGGCGCGCCAGAGACCAAAAGTGACGAACCAAGTGTGTAAGAGGCCAGGGTGATAGGGGTCTTTGATGTTTTCCTGCATCAGCTTCCAATTGGCGGGAATGCGCTGACGGTTGATGCCCAATAGCTTCAAAGGTTTGTGAAAAATCCGGTCAAAGTAAGCCAGCACATCAGGGCCCAGATAGTCTTCAAACGACTCCACATCCGCGTCAAACGACGCAAACACCACACCGCCGCGCCGCGCCACTTTCAGCTTTGTGAGGCCGTGATCGCAGAGCTGAAAATCCTCCGGCATACCGCCTTGCTTGATCTTCTCACCATCAGCATCCACTGCCGCTACGCCTTGGCGAAACGTGAGCCCCACCAAATCGCCATTGAGCTTGTACGTCCACTGGTGATAGGGGCAGACAAAGCTTCGCACATTGCCGCTGCGCTCACGCACAAACTGCACGCCGCGATGCGCACAGCGGTTTTCTAAAGCGTGAATTTGATCAGGCTGGCCTGGCCGCCCACGCTCTCGAACCATCACCACACTGCGCTCGCCAATCTTTGTGCGCTTGAAATCGCCGGCCTTCGGAATCTCGCATTCCAGCCCGACATAGCACCAATGGCCTTTGTAAAAGAGGGCCTCGAGCTCGCGCTGGTACAGATCTTGATCGGTGTAGATGCGGCCAGGTGCGCGACTGGTGGGGGCATTTCCCCAGAACATGGGTTGGGCGGCCACGCAAGAGAGGGTTTCGGCAGACATGGGGGCGTTCATACAAAGAGTGTGACCCATGGTCGTTTATTTGCCAAGCTCAGTTCAGCAAGAAGCAACATTCACGGCATGAATGGACAAACCGGGGGCTTTTGGTCATCATTCACGGCATGAAATCTCAAATGCCGAACCTTGATGGCCTTGATCTGAACCTGTTGCGCGTGTTGGATGTACTGATGCAAGAGAGGCGAGTGGCCGCTACCGCGCAGCGTTTGCAGCTCTCGCAACCGGCGGTGAGCAACGCACTGTCTCGCTTGCGCAAAGCCTTGGGCGACGAGCTGCTCACCCGCGCACCCAGCGGCATGGAGCCCACCGAGTTTGCGAAAAGCCTGCG
>JBJTSL010000061.1:0-2762 GCA_046076625.1 Allobrachymonas sp. | reverse complement strand
CGCAGGCTTTTGGCAAGCCTTGGTGGGCCGCGCTGGTGCGCCGCTTGGGTGTGTTGCTGGCGGTGCCGCATGCAGCCTTCGCAGTCGGCTTGGTTTTTTTGCTCGCGCCCAGCGGTTGGATTTTGCGGGCGTTTTCACCTTGGCTCACTGGGTTTGAGCAGCCTCCGCAGATTGCGACTTCGCAAGATGCCTATGGCCTGGGGCTGATTGCGATGCTTGTCTTCAAAGAAGTGCCGTTTCTGCTCTGGGCTGCGGCGACGCAGCTGCAACGAGACGACACGGGTGCACGCTGGCTGCGTGAATCGCAGGCGGCGCAAACGCTGGGCTACAGCCGCCAAGCGGCGTTTTGGCAAGTGGTGTGGCCCCAACTGCGCACCCGCCTGCTGTGGCCCTTGCTGGCTGTGTTGGCCTATGGGCTCACCGTAGTGGATGCTGCACTGATCGCCGGCCCGGGCAGCCCAGCGACGTTGTCAGTACGCGCTTGGAACTGGCTACAAGATAGCGATGCCGCCAGCAACGCGATTGGCGCGACAGCCGGTTGGATGCTGACGGCGCTGGTGGCTGTTTGTGCAGGATTGACTTGGATGTTGATCACGCATCGTGGACGAGTTGCGCAAGGTTGGCGGGGTCGGGATGTAGTGAAGCAAGGTCAATGGAGCGCTGGGCACGCAGTTTGGGTCGGCCTTCTCATCGTTTACAGCAGCGTGCTATTCGCACTGGCAGTGGGAAGCATCTCCGGCGTGTGGCCTTTCCCACAGTTTTTCCCGCAAAGCCTGAGCTTAGAAGGTTGGCGCTCTGTGGCAAGCAGCAGTCGCAGTATCGGCATCACGTTTTCACTGGCGACAATCAGCTCCTTACTCGGGCTTATCTGGTCCATTGCGTGGCTAGAAACTTCACCGCCGCGCTGGGATGCCGCGCTGCGCAAGTTGCTCTATCTGCCTTTGCTGCTGCCGGGTGTGCTCTGGGTGGTGGGCCTGCATCGCTTAGCGCTGGATTTGCAGATCACCGGTCAGTTCGTCGGTGTATTGCTCGCGCATGTATTGGCCGTGTTGCCCTACAGCTTGATTGCGCTCTCGCCGGCTTATCAGGGCTTTGACCCTCGCTATGCACACATCAGCAGTACTTTAGGTAAAAACCGCTGGCAATACCTCACGCAAGTGAAATGGCCGCTGCTGCGGCAAAGCTTGCTGGCCACATTCGCCGTCGGTTTTGCGGTGAGTGTCGCGCAGTTTTTGCCGACTATGTATGTCGGCGAAGGCCGCTGGATCACCGTAACGACTGAGGCGGTGAACCTCTCTTCGGGCGGTCAGCGCTCCTTGGTTGCCGCCTATGCATGGCTTCAATGGTTGTTGCCTGCTGGCGTCTTTGCCCTGGCAGCATGGGCAGGTCGCCCGCGAAAGTTCATACACTCCACGCCATGAGTCTTCAAGTTCAGGTCCAAGAGCTAAGTATCATCGCGGGCGGTTCCACTCCGCGCCGGGTACTGCTGCGAGACTTTTCACTCGATTGCGCCCCAGGTCAGATCATCACGCTCATGGGTGCGAGCGGCTGTGGTAAGTCCTCCCTGCTTGCAGCCATTGCTGGCCTTCAAATCGCGGGGATTACGGCGCAGCTTGAGGTGAGTTTGCAAGACCAAAGAATCGATCATTTACCTACAAGTCAACGAAGAATCGGCCTGCTGTTTCAAGATGATTTGCTCTTTGCACACATGAGTGTGCGAGAGAATTTGCTGTTTGCCGTGCCACCTGGCCCGCAGGCCGAGCGTGCCGCCCACGCGGATGCTGCGCTTGGTGAGCTCGGTTTTGAAGCCATGGCACACCGCAGCCCGCTCACGCTTTCCGGCGGGCAACGCGCCCGCGTCTCGCTGATGCGCACCTTGCTTGCCAAGCCGCAGGCCTTGCTGCTCGATGAACCCTTCTCCAAGCTCGATGCTGCCCTGCGCCAGCAATTCAGAGACCTCGTGTTTGACCACGCACGCAAGCTGCAACTGCCCACCCTTCTCGTGACGCATGACGCTGCCGACGTTGCCTCTGAAGCTGATGTGATTCAATTTCCAAGCACGACGCATGCTTGACCGCCACATCACACCCTTCGTTCAACGCGCGATCTCAGGTCTGGCGCAGGCTGCCTTGAAATGGGGCGTACGAGCCGATCATGTGACTTTGCTGGCGTTTGGCTTGGGGCTCATCGCGATGGTGAGCATCGTGTTCCACGCCTACATCGCGGCAGCCATTCTGATCTTGGTGTCTAGGCTGTGTGATGCGCTCGATGGCGCGGTGGCACGCTTGACACAGCCAACTGACGCGGGTGGGTTCTTAGACATCACGCTCGATTTCTTGTTTTACGCGGGCATCGTGCTCGCCTTTGCGATCGCAGACCCACTCGCCCGCGCCCTGCCTGCCGCCGTATTGCTCGCAGCGTTTATTGGCACGGGCTCGAGTTTCTTGGCCTTCGCTGTGCTGGCGGCCAAGCGCGGCATCAGCAGCATGCAGTATCCCAACAAGTCGTTTTATTTCCTGGGCGGCCTTACCGAAGCCACCGAAACCTTGATCGCCTTCATCGCCATGTGCTTGTGGCCCCAGTGGTTTGCTGAAATCGCCTACGGATTTGCCGCGCTGTGCGTGATCACGATCCTGACACGTATCGTGGGCGGCTATTTCACGCTCAAGCCGTGAAGAAGAGCACATTGGCTTGAACAAGTCGCGCTGGTAGACTGGTCACTGTAAGGAATCCACAGGTGGCGCAGACTCAAGCACATGCAT
>JBJTSL010000060.1:0-14267 GCA_046076625.1 Allobrachymonas sp. | reverse complement strand
CAGCAATTGGGGCTGGAACACGAGTTTGTGGAAGTTGATAATCCTGCTTGACTACAAGGATTTGCGCAAGAAGGGATCGTTGTCAATCAAGCGCTGACTTAATGGCCGCGCTGCGTGCCTTGCCGATCTCTGCCCCAATTTGCTGAGCCACTTTGCCTTTTGCCGCAGCCTGCGCCGCAATCTCAGCAGTCGGCACATCGAGCGCAGCTTGTAGGGCGGTTTGCAACCGCTTTGCTTGCGGATAGGGCTCGTCTTGCTTGCCTAGCCGCCCGCGTGCGTCGCATTCGCAAGCTTGCAAAATTTGCGTGAAGCGCTGGGGTTTGCGGATGGCATCGCAGCGCTCCAAGAGGCGCAGGATGGCATCGGCATTTAAATCGCCGCTTCGATGGATGTTGCCGTGCTCGCGGGCAACGACGACGGCCAGCTCTTTGCATTCGGTGGGCACACGCACGCGCTCGCACACCTGAAGCAAGAGCTTGACGCTGCGCTCTTCATGGCCAATGTGACGCGGCAGCACATCGGCGGGCGTGGTGCCCTTGCCCAAGTCGTGCATGAGGCAGGCAAAGCGCACAGGCAGGCTCGTCTGCAGTTGTGCGGCCATGTCCAGCACCATCATGAGATGTACGCCCGTATCGATTTCAGGGTGGTACTCCGCGCGCTGCGGCACACCCCACAGGCGCTCGATCTCGGGCAGCAGCACTTTGAGCACATCGCATTGCCGCAGCACTTGGAACATGCGCGAGGGCTTGCCCTCCATCAAGCCTTTGGAGATTTCTTGCCACACCCGCTCGGCCAACAAGGCATTGGCCTCGCCGTTGGCTGTCATGCGGCGCATCAAATCCAGCGTGGGCTTGGCCACGGAAAAACCAGCGTAGCGGGCCGCAAAACGCGCCACGCGCAGGATGCGCACGGGGTCTTCCGCGAAGGCGGGGGAGGTGTGGCGCAGGAGTTGCTCGCGAACGTCTTGTTGACCATTGAACGGGTCAATCAAGGCGGTTGGCGGAAGGTTTTTGGGGTCAAATGAGCCATTCGCCGGCATGAAATCTGCGTGGAGTGCTATTGAATTAATAGTAATGTCACGCCGCGCCAAATCCTCTTCAATCGTTACATCAGGCGAGGTGTGGAAAGAGAAGCCGTGGTAGCCGGGGGCGGTTTTGCGCTCGGTACGGGCCAGGGCGTATTCCTCTTGGGTGTGCGGGTGCAGGAATACCGGGAAATCTTTGCCCACGGCTTGAAAGCCTGCGCCCAGCATCTGCTCGGGCGTTGTGCCCACCACGCACCAGTCGCGGTCTTGGATGGCGCGGCCCATCAAGGCATCGCGCACCGCGCCGCCGACGAGGTAGACCTGACCAGGGATTTTCATTTCTTCATCACCACCAAGCCCTTGAGATATTCGCCTTCGGGGAAATACATGGTGATGGGGTGATCAGGCGCGGCGCTCAGGTGCGCGGTCAGGTAGCCGTCGACCTGCGCATCCATTGCCGCACCAGCCACGATTTTGTGGAACAACTCCGCGCCGATACCACCGGAGCAACTGAAGGTGTAGAGCAAGCCGCCGGGCTCCAGTAGCTTGAAGGCGAGGCGATTGATGTCTTTGTAGGCGCGGGCGGAGCGCTCGGCATGCGCGGCAGAGGGCGCGAATTTGGGTGGGTCGAGAACGATGGCGTCAAACCTGCGACCTTCGGCAACGAATTGCCGCAGTGTGGCGTTGACATCGGCATCGAGAAAATCAGCTGTGTTGTCTGTGAGGCTATCTTGCAAACCGTTGAGGATGAGATTTTGCTTGGCACGCTCCAGCGCCGGCCCAGAGGAATCGACACTCGTGATGCGAGCGCCAGCCAGCACGCCTGCTTGACGCATACGCACCAATGCCGCCACCGTGAAGCCGCCCGTATAGCAATAACAATTGAGCATGCGGCGGAATTTCAGGCGCGCGGCATCTTGTGCAAAGCGCAGGCGGTTGTCGCGTTGATCGAGATAAAAGCCGGTTTTGTGGCCTTCGGAAATGCTCACTTGCAGGAGCCAATCGTGCTCGCGGATCGTGACCTCCTGCGCACCTTGGCCAGCGAGCCAACCCGTGGCTGGCGGCAAGCCTTCGAGGTTGCGGCTGCTGGCATCTGAGCGCTCGTACAGTTTGGTGAGCCCCGTGGCTTGCAGCAAAGCCGCTGTCAACTGCGCCTTCATGCGCTCCGCGCCGGCAGAGAGAAATTGCGCCACCAGCGTGTCGCCATAGCGGTCAACTATCAGGCCGGGCAAGCCATCGACCTCGCCATGCACCAAGCGCACGCCATCCTTGAGATCACCCGATTCGATCGCTTTTTCTGAGCCAAAACGGCTTCTGGCCGACACCGCTTCTGCGCAACGTGCTATGAAAAACGCAGCATCGATGCGTTGCTTTTCATCAAAACTCCACACCCGTGCGCGGATTTTGCTGCTTGGGCTGAAGGCCGCCCAAGCGAGGAATTTGCCGTCGTGTGCATTCACGCGCACCAGTTCGCCGCTATCTGCCCCGCCCGAGGCAATCGCGTTGTCGTAAATCCAAGGGTGGCCGCGCAAGAGCGCTCGCTCTTTGCCGGCACGCAGGGTGATCGTCTTCATGCCCGCTATTGTCGCGGATTGTTTTGTTCAGGCCGCAGGGCTCAACTCGGCTGCTTGAGTTGCTTGACAAATTCGTTCCAATGCGAATCGCTGAGCAAAAAATCCATGCGCTCAATGGCTTGCGCCCAGACGCTAGGACGGCCAGCGCGCACTTCTTCATGCGCTTGATGGACGATCGATTGCAGCATGTCAAAACTGACCAGCTTCATGTCCCAGTTCTTGCAGCTGCGCGTTTCCAGCTCGCGGTAATGGTAGAGCTGCACGATGCCGAAATGGCGTGGGTCGCGCAGCAGGCGTGCCCACAGATGCTGCACGGCATGGCGAGGGCCTTCAATGAGCTGCACAAACACGCTGTCGCTGTGCATCAAGAGGCCAGTGATATGGTCCATGCGATTGAGTGCGGCTGCGCTTTGCGCCAGCGCATGCAGCGCTGCTTCGTCCATAGGCTGCTTGGCCAAGCTGCAATACAAGATTTGATCAATGTCAATGTCCTCGGCTGCGATGTTGGCTGCGCTTGGGCTGGGCATGAGATCGTGTTGTTTTGTTTTGTCCACAGAGCATTCTCAGCCTTTTTCCGCTCAAAGTCACTGGCTGGACAATCTAAAAACCGGGATTTTTGAGAATTGCGTCATACAGCCGAACCGCGTTTTGCACGTGGGTGTGCTGCATCGTAGGCCTTGGCCAGATGTTGGAAATCCAGCCGGGTATAGACCTGCGTAGTGCTGATGTTGGCATGGCCGAGTAGCTCCTGCACGGCACGCAAATCTTGGCTGGATTGCAGCACATGGCTGGCAAAGCTATGGCGCAGCATATGTGGGTGCACGGCCATGGGCAGGCCAGCCTGCTGGCTTCTGAGTTTAAGACGCTGCCAGACCATGGCGCTGCTCATGCGCAGGCCGCGCGGAGTGAGGAATAGCGCAAGCTCTGCACTCGGGTCTTTGTCTTGCGCGGCCAGTAATCCTGCTGGCGTGACCGCCTGCGCCAACTGCTCGCGCACAGCCAGCCAAGCTTGCAGCGCCTGCACCGATTTGCTGCCCAAGGGCAGGCTGCGGCGCTTGCTGCCTTTACCGATCACATGCACATCAGCGGCAGCTAAATCGATGTAGCCCTTGCCTGTACGGTCGCCAGCAGCACTGGCTTGCAGATCCAGATTCACCAGCTCGCTCACGCGCAGGCCCGAGCCATAGAGCAGCTCGGTGAGTGCAGCATCGCGGGCTTCTGTGGCGGGGTCGAAACCCGCCGCCTCCGGCAGGCCTTTGAAACTGACCAATTGCATGGCTTGATCGATTGCCAATGCTTTGGGCAGCGGTTTGGCTTGCTTGGGAGCACGTACATCTTGCACCGGGTTGGCCGTCATTTTTCCTTCGCGGCCCAGCCAAGTGTAGAAACCGCGCCAGCCTGAGAGGATCAACGCAATACCACGCCCGGTACGCCCCGTGCTGTGCATTTGCGCCACCCAACGGCGGATGTGGGCGTTGTGGACTTGGGTCAGGTCAACTTGGGCTGCTGCTGCGTTCGCTTGGAGTTTGCTGAGGTCTTCGGTGTAGAGCGCCAGCGTACGCTCAGCGAGGCGTTTTTCGATACGGCAGTGCGTGAGGTAAGCCTCAACAAGTTCATGACGCTGATTTGCTCCGGATACTGCGCCAGAAATTGGGGTCAGAGCAGAATTTCGGCTGGGCATGGATTCGCTCCGGTGAGATCACATTCCTGAATTCTGATCTGACGCCAATTTCTGGCTCATCACTGCTTTCCAGCGCTCTTAGGCCCGCAAACGCGACAGTGCCGCGCTGGTGAGCTCGCCGATGCGCTCGAGGAAATCCGTACCCATGCCGGCGTTGAAACGCTGCGGATCAGGCGAGGCCAGCACGAGCAGGCCGAAGGCTTCTAAGGCCACGCCAGCGCGCAGCGGAATCATCGCAATCGACATCACCAGCTCAGGTTGATCAAGCCAATTGGCCGCTTCAAAATTGGAATTCACGCCGCAATAGGGCAACTGCAAGGACGATGCAAAAGTTTTCGCATCCTCACTCACGCCAACGGCAAATTCTTCTTCAGAAAACAAGCCATTCACGCCCCAGACCTTGATCGCCACTTGGGGCACGAGAAACTGGCTTTTGAGCTCATGCGTCACCATCATCGGCAGGTCAATCGCCTGCTGGGTCAGCAGCAGGGTGCGCGTCCACTTTTGCAGCTTATCGGCAATCATCACGTTTTCATTGCCATTGCGCACCATCTCCATGATGCGACCTTCCAACGATTTGATTTTCTCGCGCAGCATCTCGGCCTGGCGCTCTTGCAGGCTGACGGCGCGCTTGCCATGCTGGGAAAAGAGCTGAATGGTCGAGAGGGTTTCCGCGTGACGCTCAAAAAATTCTGGATTGGCGCTCAGATAATTGGCGATATCGTCTTCAGTGATCGGTGGCACATCGGTCTGCTGAGTCATGTTAGCTCCTGAATTTGTAGCAACCGCTATCTTAAACCACTCAATCGGGAATATCCACCGATCCCTCAAACACCGTGACTGCTGGCCCTGTCAGCAATACTTTGGCTTGCAGGCTTTGGGTGACGAATGGCCATTCAATGGTGAGAAGCCCACCGCGGGTGTAAACATCCACCTTGGCATCCAGCAAGCCCAGCCGAATACCCGCCACCACCGCAGCGCAAGCGCCTGTTCCACAAGCCAGCGTCTCGCCCGCGCCGCGCTCGTACACGCGCAGCTTGATCTCGCTGCGGCTCAAGATCTGCATGAAGCCAGCATTCACACGACGCGGAAAAGCGGGATGTGTTTGCATCCACGCACCCAGCTCATGAACTGGGGCAGTTTCCACATCGCCCACCACCTGCACCGCATGGGGATTGCCCATGGACAAAACCACCACATCAGAGTTCAATGCTATCGAATTAGTAGCATTTTGCGCAGATTCGATGCCGGCCAATTGCCATTTTTTCCAAAATTCACAGTCTGAGGCACGGCATAAGCCGCATCAAAAGGCACATCTACAAGCTCGAATAACGGCGCGCCCATGTCCACCGTCACGCGACCATCCGCTTGCTCCGTGAGAGTCAGCGCATTGTTCACCGTCTTCACCCGCACTGAGGTCTTGGAAGTCAAGCCTTTGCTGCGCACATAGCGCACAAAGCAGCGCGCCCCATTGCCGCAATGCTCCACCTCGCCGCCATCGTTGTTGTGGATCACATATTCAAAATCAAACTCTGGCGAAGGCGCAGCACGCACCGACAAGATCTGATCCGCCCCCACGCCGAAATGCCGGTCGCCCAGAAATTTGTACTGCTCTGGTCGCAAGCCGAGCAAGCCGCGCGTTTCATCGAGCACGACAAAATCATTGCCAGCGCCTTGCATTTTGGTGAATTTAACTTGCATGCTGCAATTATCCCGCGAGGATGCTGTTGGCGTTTTGGATCAAATCAAAAAGCGCTTTGCGTTGTCGATGGCCGCTGCATCCGATTCCACCGCCTTCGGTGGCCCGCCTTTGCCCCAGAGCACGCCGCCCCAATTCATACCAAGGAACTTGGCGCAGAGTTCGGTGCTGTCGATCATGGGCTGGGCTTTGGCGCGATCGCCGCTGGTGGTGATCAGGCGCAGCGTTTTCTTAGCCATCTCACCCTTGAAATCCACCCCGGGAATGCGCATCCATGCGCTCCAGTGATCGAGATAGGTTTTGAGATTGGCGGGGAAGCTGTACCAATACACGGGAGCCACCAAGATGAGCACATCACAGGCGAGCGTGGCATCAAGCAAGGCTTTCATATCGCCATCCTTGCCCCATTCAGGCATGGGATACTGCCCAGCGGTATGGCGCAAATCAACGAAGGGCGGCAATTGCATCCGCGCCAGATGCAGCCATATCTGCTGGTCAGCAGGCAGCGCGCGCGCCGCTTGACGAGCCAGCCATTCGGTGTTGCCCAAATGGCCAGTTTCGCGAGTGGAGGCGACGAGAAAGAGATGCTTGAGAGTCATGGGCGCTATTATGAAGACAACGTACACGAAAGCTCCACATGCGTATCCCCGTTTGGAATCAAGATCTCAAAGCTCAACCCGCCGAGCTCGTGGCCGCGATTGAAGCGCGGCGCGGTGGCAAACTCACCCCTTTGGACACCGCTCTGCTCTGGAGCGAACCCTTGGCACGCGGCTGGAATGTGTATCTCAAAGCCGTGCGCATCGAGCTGCCCACGGATCGGCGCTTGCGCGAGCTGGCCATTTGCACGGTAGCGCTGCTCACTGGCGCAAAGTATGAATACCATCATCACGCGCCGGATTTTTTGGCAGCGGGTGGCACGCAGGCGCAGCTGGACGCACTGGCCACACACGTCAAGAAAAATCCCTGCTCCGCCGTCACAGAGTCTGCGTTGAGTGCTACTGAAAAAATAGTGGTTCAATACGCCGCGCAAATGACACTGCAGGTGAAGGTCGATGATGCGGTGTTCGCGCAAATGCAGCAGCACTTTGACACCACGGCTTTGGTGGAGATCACAAGCAGCATCGCCACCTACAACATGGTGGCGCGGTTTTTAGTGGCGCTGGATATCGTGCCGCCGGTGCGGGGCTAATTTTTGCGTATCCACTTCTGCTGCATCCAGCGGATGAAGCCACGTGCAAGTCGGTTGTCGGTGATCACCGAACCTTTTGAGAGCACTTTGGGGCGCTCGGCCAGATGAAAACCATTGAAGGAATCGTTGCTGCCACCCATGCCCACCAGCGGCCAATGGCGGCGCGCAGTCGGTGCGGCGCCATCAACGGCCAAACACGTGCCGCTCACAAAGGCAGCGGCTGGCGAGATCAAATAGCAAATCGCAGCGGACACTTCACTCTCCGTGCCCAAGCGCTGCAAGGGCACATCTTCATGGATGCGGCGAATCAGCGGGCTCATGATGGGCGGGTATTTGTCCATGCCGCTGGTGGCAATGAAGCCGGGCGCGACGGCATTGACGCGAATTGGTGCCCATTCGAGAGCCATGGTTTCGGTGAGCGAAAGCATGCCCGCACGCGCCGCACCGCTATGTCCCATGCCGGGTACAGCGCCCTGCGTGTCCATGATGATGTTGACGATCGAACCTGCGCCTTGGCTGCGCATGGCTTGGTTGTAGCACTCGCGCGCCACCAGAAACCCACCGGTGAGATTGCTGCGCACCACGGCATCAAAGCCCTTGGCGCTGATTCGATGCAGCGGGGAGGGGAATTGACCGCCCGCGTTGTTCACCAAACAATCGATGCGGCCATGTTGCGCCAGCACTTCGGCGATCACCGCCTTGACGCGCTCTTCATCGCGAATGTCGGCGCTTTGGATGCTGGCCTTGCCTGAGGCGTTTTCTATTTCGGTTTTCACAGCGTCGAGTTTGTCTAGCGTGCGCCCGAGCAGAGCGACCGTTGCGCCCAGCGAGGCCAGCTCATGCGCCACGCAGCGACCCATGCCAGAGCCTGCACCCGTGACCAGAGCCACCTGGCCAGCAAACAAACCGGGGCGAAAGATGCTTTGGTAAGTCATGGTCTCAAATCCTGCGCTGACAAGGCGTATGCGCGGCCAAACCCCGCGTTGAGCGAAGCACGCACTATGCGCAACTGCCAAAAATCGAAATCGCCAAAATCCGCATACATTTCGGCTTCTGGAATATGACGCAGGAAAGCCTCTCGCGCATGGGCTCTGGCCTGCGTCTGCACCACACGGTCCAAGCGCATAGCAGAGCACATCACCGTCATACGCGCCACGCGCAAGGGATCGCCGTCCTTCTCAGCTTCATTGACCAACAGGGAGCAACGCGCATCACCTTCCAGCGCCGCAAAATGTGCTGACAGACGAGAAATCAAAATGACCAGACAGCCGTCTTCCATGTTGGCTAAAGAGACACGGCTGGCCAGTGGCCAAGCTGTGCCCGCCTCATGCGTAGCCAGCGCAGCCACGCGCGCTTGCCTGAGTATCGAGCAGGCTTGGCTACGCGCGGCATCATCTGTCTCGCGCAGCACTTTAGGTTGATCTTGCGGCGTACTCATGTCATAGGGTGGCATTCATCACCACGGCTTCACCGCCCCCGCCCGCAGCGTCGCCGGGTATCGCCTCAATTGCCCGCTCAAACGCACGCAAACGCTTGTACACCGAGATCAATTCAACGATGGTTTCCCAACTGTTAACCAGGTATTGGAAGGAGTTTTCCACCTTGTCAAACGCATTGGAGATTTGGTGGAAAACACCCAGTGTGATGACGCCGGCCACCAAGGTCGGTGCCAGGGCAATCAGCGGAATCAGCACCGAGAACTGCAAATACGACCACTTGGCTACATCGAAATACAGATAGTTGAAAAAGAGACGGAAATGGTTGGTGCGCAAACCTGCCCACAGCTCGCGCAGCTTGGGCGGCTGCGCACGCTCAGCACTGTCTTCCCCCAGCACCAACTCCTTGCGATAGGCCGCTTCAGTCAGTTGGTTGTTGTATTCGAGTCCGGGCAGACGGATGCCTGCGAGCATGAGCAGCGTCGTGCCGCCGATCGCCGAAAGCAAAGCAACGTACACCAAACCTTGATCCACCTTGCCCACAAAAGGCAGCTCGGTTACTTTGGTGGACAGCGCCCAGAGAATCGGCAAGAAAGCAATCAAAGTCATGATCGAGCGCATGAAGCTCACACCCAAGCCCTGCATGATGCGCGAAAACATTGCCGTGTCTTCCTGCACGCGCTGTGACGCGCCTTCAATATGTCGCACTTTGTGCCATTGACTTTCGTAGTACTCCGTCATGGCCGTGCGCCAGCGAAATATCCAGTGCTTGGTGAAGAAGCCCACGAACACCGCCACCACAATGGCCACCACCGCAATCTTGCCAAAAGTCCACAAAAAGCCGTAGAACTCCGGCAAGGTGGTGCTGCCGGGTTTACTCAGGATTTTTTGCAAATAATCATAAAACCCGCCATACCAATCGTTGATCTGCACTGAGACCTGCACTTGATACCACACCGCCGCCAAGATCAACACCACGCCCGGCCACGCCCAGAGCGCCCATTGCTTGTTCAGGAAAAAAGATCGAAACATAAGGTGCTCCTTGTAGCAGAATGAGGTGTTGAGATTCAGTTTAACCCCTCGTCGTTCATGCCCCGCATCCAGGCCCTGCTCTACCCTCCCCGCACCATCGCCCCTCTTCTGCAAGCCGCCACTGTGCTGCTGCTGCGTGATGGTGCGCAAGGCGTGGAGGTGCTCATGACGCGGCGCTCCATGAAAGCTAGCTTTGCGCCTGGCGCTTATGTGTTCCCAGGCGGTGGGATTGAGCCGGAAGACCTGGATTTCAGCGGAAAACGACATATTGCCGGCATCAATCCTGCGTCAAATGCTACTGAATTTATAGCAATTCGCAGCACCCAATCAGAGCAACTCAGCACTTGGGCGATGGCGGCGATTCGCGAAAGTTTTGAGGAATTGGGCATTGTGCTCGCGCGAAACAGCTCAGGGCAATGGCTCACCGCGCCTCAAGTGAACGCGCTGGATCGGCAGGGCGATTTCTATGCGCAGATGAAGCAAGGCGGCTACACCCTCGCTGCGGATTCGGTGTATTTGCTCGCCCATTGGATCACCGACCGCGACCTGCCCAAGCGCTTTAACGTGCCATTTTTGGTGGCAAAAATGCCTGAGGGACAAACCCCTGTCGCGGATGAGACCGAACAGTTTGCCCCCGAGTGGGTGCGCCCCGCCGTTGCGCTGGCGCGGCACGCGGCCAAGCAGTTTTTCATGATTTTCCCCACGATTCGCACGCTGGAGCACTTACAGCATTTCAAAACTGTGGATGGAGTATTGCAAGCCTGCGCCAGCGAGCAAGCCCTGTGGACCAGTTGCCCGCGTGCAGGCTTGATGCAGGGCAAAGAGGCCCGCTTCATGGAGCATGAGAGTGCGTTTGGCGAGCTGGCGCTCGTTTGCCCCGACGGGCAAATCGTGCACGAGCTGGCTTGGCAGCATGAGAAACCCGTGCAACTTTTGCAGCATGTGATGCGTCTGACCGCGCCCAACCCCAGCATCATGACCGGGCCGGGCACCAACACCTACATCGTGGGCACGCAAGACACAGGCTATGTGGTGATCGACCCGGGGCCGGACAACGCGGCGCACATTGAGCGTATTTTTGAGGCCACACAAGGCGATATCAACGCCATCATTTGCACCCATTCGCATGCGGATCATTCGCCAGCGGCTTGGCCTTTGCAGCAGCGCGTGGTCGAGGCCAGCAACACCGTGCCCGGTGCGCTCACCGGCGAGTTTGCCAAACACATCTGCCCCATTCTCGGCTTGCCCAGTGCCCCCACAGCGCGTGACAGCGCCTTCTTCATGCCTGACATCACACTACAAAATCAGGAGCATTTAGCGCCTTATTTATACCGGGTAGAAGCCAAAAGTGCTTTAAAAATTGACCTGCAAGTGGTGTGCACACCTGGCCACGCGGCCAACCACATCTGTCTCATCCAGCCCGAAGACGGGTTGCTCTTTTCCGGTGACCATATCTTGAACGGCAGCACCACCGTGATCGACCCACCGGATGGCAACATGAGCGAATACCTGTGTGCGCTGGACACTTTGCACGCCCTGTGCAAACAACACGATCTGCGCTTCATCCTCCCCGCGCACGGCTATGTGCTCAGCGCCTGCGATGCGCGCGGTCCTGATGACGACACACGCGGAGGCGCGGCGCGTGTCATTGCCCATCTAAAGCAACACCGCTTGAAGCGCGAAGCCAAAGTCATCGAGGCCCTGCGCCAAAATCCGGAGGCCTCTGTAGAAGAACTTTTGCCGTTGGCGTATGACGATGTGGATGCCAAGCTGTGGCCGGTAGCAGCCCGGTCATTGAGTGCGCATGTGCAGCGTATTCGAAACTTAAAGCTTATTTGATATCTAGAGATATCATCTCTTATTATCGATCTGGTACTGCTAATTTTTCAGGAGGTTGTTGATGTTTCGCTTTTCTTTTCTTTCGCGCCCTATTGCATATCTTTCTGTGTTGCTGATAGTCGCTTGCGGTGGCGCCGGGGAGAGATGGCTGGAAACCCCAACGGACTGAATAGCCTGACCTATGAAGATTTCACTCTGGTGCGCTCCTCTGTCACCAGTATCCTGAATTTGACTGCAAGCACCAATATGCTGAGCCAATTAACGATGAGTGGTCTGATCACGGTGGACAACAACACCTACACCGTGAGCACACCAACGCCGATTAGTTTCGGCGCTTACTACCTCAGTGCTGGAATGATGCGCATCACCGACGCCAGCGGCAATCGTATTGATCTGCTGCCCAACACGTTGGGGGGTGGTACGGTAGACATTCATTTGTATGTGGGTAGCGCCATCACGCCAACACGCACGACCAATGCGGTTTGGACTGCACTTTGATTGACTAAACGCTCGAATCAAGCCCGCTTCACGCGCACTTTGTTTATTTCAAGGCCTTGCAAACCCTTCACACAACCCGGCATTCGGTCGGCCCTTGCATTCGCGCATGAGCCGGCGCTCGCGTTCGGCGCGGGTTTCGCCGCTGCCTTCGTGGAAGGTGACAGTGCCCGGTTTGGCGGCTTTGGCTTTCTTTTCTTTCTTGGGCTTTTTCGCTGTGCTGCTGGCTTCTGTGCCGTCTTTTTTGCTGCTTGCCACGGCCTGTACGGGTAAGGCCGCGCAAGCCGCACTCAGCAAAATAGCAAGTGTCCAAACGAAAGTGTGTGGTGTGAACATACGGGGCTTCTCCATCGAAAAAGTTTTTCGGCATCATACGCCGCCATAGAGCCAAGTCCCTAGCCATTTAGAAGCTCAACCCTAAACAAGCCGCCAGTGCAGGGCTACAGTTCATTCCATCGTTTCAATCCAACTTCATCGGAGTCCCCCATGGTCAAGAAAGTCACCAAATCTGCTGCGGCAGCCCCTTCCAAAAAAATGAGCCCCGTGGCCATGGCTGAAAACATCAAAGCCTCTGCCCAGCAAATCTACCTCGCTGGCTTGGCGCAGTTTGGCAAAGCCCAGCAAGAAGGCGGCAAAGTGTTTGAAGGTTTGGTGAAGGAAGGCTTGGCCATTCATCGCCGCACGCAAGCCGCTGCGGAAGAGCGCATCACCGAAGTCACCAGCAAAGCTAGCAGCATGGCCAACGAAGTGACCGCCAAGGCTACCGGCCAGTGGAACAAGCTGGAAGACATTTTTGAGGACCGCGTGGCTCGCGCCCTGAACAAAATGGGCGTGCCTACCGCCAAGGACATCCAAGCCCTGATCGCCCGTGTGGACGCACTGGCTCAGAAAACCGGCAAATCTGCGGCTCAGCCCGTGCGCTCTGCCGCCAAGACCGTGAAAGCCAAGGCAACAGCTGTCGCCAAGAAAGCACCTGCCAAGCGCGTGCGCAAAGCGGCTTAATTTTCATTGAGCCATACAGGGGCGCTGCAAGCGCCCTTTTTGTTGCGTGGAGAGCAGTCATTTAGAGGACAAAGCCGTGGTTTGCCCTCATAAAATCCGCGTCATCAGCTATTAAAATAATAGCAAATCAATCCATTCAAAGCTCTCATGGCCACTGTCATTTCCATGCCACAAAGCGCAATGCGCAGCGCGGCTCGCAGTACATCATCTAGCCGCAAAACAAAGCAGCTCAAGCCCCGTATCGCCTTGTCGTTGGCTGGCGGTGGGCCCTTGGGTGCAATCTATGAAATTGGCGCTTTGTGTGCGCTGCAAGAGGTGCTCGATGGTTTGGATTTCACCCAGCTCGATCACTATGTGGGCGTCTCTGCGGGCAGCTTCATTGCCGCCTCGCTGGCCAATGGCCTAAGCCCGCAGGATTTGTGCAAAAACTTCATCGACAACGAGCTCACCAACACCGATGCGCATCTAAACACCGATCGCTTTGACCCCGCTTGGCTCTTGCAACCCGCTTGGCATGAGTTTGCACGACGGGCGATTATGTTGCCAGGCTTGCTGGCATCGAGCTTTTGGCGCGCCGTGGTGGAGCGTAAAAGCTTGGTGAGCGCCCTTGAATTGCTCGGGCCTGCCTTGCCCACGGGTATTTTCTCCAATGAAAAAGCCCATGAGCGCATGGCCGCCATGTTTTCCCAGCCAGGGCGCACCAACGATTTTCGCAAGCTGCGCACCAAGCTCACCTTGGTAGCCACCAATCTGAATTCCGGCGAATCCGCGCCTTTTGGCCAAGCGGGCTGGGACGATGTACCGATCTCCAAAGCCGTGCAAGCCAGCTCGGCGCTGCCCGGCCTGTTTCCGCCGGTGGAGATTGGCGAGCATTACTTTGTGGACGGTGCGTTGAAGAAAACTCTACACGCCAGTGTGGCGCTCGAAGGCGGCATGGATTTGGTGATTTGCCTGAACCCGCTTGTGCCTTTCGATGCGCTGAATGCGCGCAGTGCTGTGATGCAGCGCGGCCTGCCCAAAGAAAAGCAGGCGATTCAGCGCATTGCCGACGGCGGCTTGCCTAGCGTACTGTCGCAAACCTTCCGTTCCATGATTCATTCCCGCTTGGAAATGGGCATGAAAGCGTATGAGCGCGAATACCCCCATACCGACATCGTGCTCATCGAACCCGATCAGCGCGACCCAGAATACTATTTGGCCAACACCTTCAGCTACAGCCAGCGCCGCACAATTGCCGAGCATGCGTACCAGCAGACTCGCAGCCTGCTGCGCGCCCGTCGCAGCTCGCTCACAGCC
>JBJTSL010000059.1:0-4957 GCA_046076625.1 Allobrachymonas sp. | reverse complement strand
CAGCGCCTGCCCCGACACAAATCGCAGGCCGCAGTGCCCCCATGCCACGCGGCCTGTCGGTTCTCGCAACAATCTTCGGGCGAAACCTGTCGCCCCCCCACACTTGGGTTGCGCTCAGACCGCCCTACGCAACCGCGCCAGCGATTGACGAACATTGTTGAAGCTCAACCAAACACTCGGTGACGGCGCCAGAATCGCAATTCCCGGCCTGCGTGAGCCGTCTGCGCATGGGCGATTTCTTGCCGCACAGGGTCAGGAAATGAAAGCATTTCCGTTCGTCAATCCGCGCTTGGGGCATGCGCACGACCCCGAGCAGCATCATGAGCCCATGCGCAGACGGCTCGCGCAGGCCATGGCGAGAAAACAAAGTAGCCGAGTAAGTCCAGCAAGAAGTCAAACCAAGACTTCCAACAACCGATCTAACCCACCTGAATTGATTGCCACCATCGCCTGCTCACGCACTTTCGGCTTCGCATGAAATGCCACCGACAAGCCCGCCTCGCCCATCATCGGCAAATCGTTTGCCCCATCGCCCACGGCAATGGCTTGGCGGGTGGAAATGCCCAGCGAAGTGCAGGTCTCGATCAGCATTTTGCGCTTTTCCTGCCCGTCGCAAATATCTCCCCAAGCTTGATCAACCAAGTGGCCGGTGAGTTTGCCGTTTTCCACGCCCAGCACATTGGAGCGCACAAAATCCATGCCCAGCGCGCTGCTCACATGGTCGGTAAAAAACGTGAATCCACCCGAAACCAGCAGGAGCTTGCTGCCCGCGGCTTTTAGAGCCTGCGTCAAAACCTGAGCTCCGGGATTGAATTGGAGGCGCTGCATGAGCACTTCCTGCATTGCGCTCACCGGCACGCCTTGGAGCAAAGCCACGCGGCGGCGCAAAGAGTCTTTGTAATCGGTGATTTCGCCGCGCATGGCGGCTTCTGTGATGGCGGCCACCTCGGCTTTGCGCCCCGCCGCAGCGGCAATTTCATCCACGCACTCGATATTGATCAGGGTTGAATCCATATCAAAGGCTGCGAGTTTGACATCGCTCAATTTCCAAGGCGGCGCAAAGCCTTGGATCACCAAACCGGGAGAAATTTCAGTTGTTGACATGATTCAAATGACTACAAAATTAATAGCAAACAATGCAGGTTTTATGCCGGCAAACTGCTCGAAAAGGCATTATTTTCGCATCAAAGCCATGGGCAGGGTCGGGCTGATTTCGCGTTGCAAATCGGGCATGTAGGATTCCGCGCCGGTCATCGTGGTGGGGGCATCCAAGCCTCGGCGCATTTTGCTCAGCTGCGCGTACAGGCGCTCATACAAAGGCTCTAAGTTGCGCGCATCGGGCGGCACATCGCTGCCCAGCATGTCCAGCACCACGCTGATGGATTGGCCTTGGATCGTGAGCTTGGCTGTCGGCGGGTCACCCAGCTTGTCGCGCACCAGCTCTTGCGCATGAGCCGAAGAAGTGTCGGGTAGCAGCAAGGCAAACTCGGCATGCCCCATGCTCGCCGCCAGCCCACCGGCGAGTAAGGCGGCGGTGATACCCTGTACCGCCTTGAGCAGCAAGCGCTCGCTGGCAATGCGCCCCACCAAGTCGTGGATATCGCGCATGTCCGCGCCGTTGAGCAGCACCATGCACAGCGGTTTTCTGCGCGCTTGGCATTGCGCCAGCAACTCTGCGCCGTAGGTGAAAAACCCGGCTTCGTTATAGAGCTTGGTTTTGAGGTCGGTCATGGCGGCTTCAAGCTGTGCGTCGGTGTTGCGCAGGGCGCTGCCAAAAGCATGGGCCAGCAGCATGGCGGCCACCATGGCAGCCAAGGCAGTGAGCACCTGACCCCATGGCACGCGTGGCAAGATGCCCGCACTGGCGGCGAAAAACACGGCTATCGTCAGCGTAACCGGAATCGCTGCCCAACGCTCGCGCAGCATGAACACAGAAGAGCACACAATGGCCACCGGCCACACAACCATCGGACCAACGCTGTGCCCCGTCTTGGGTTCAATCAGCAACAGAAGTCCGGCCATGGCAAGCAGGCAGTAGCGCAGCGCTACCTTGCCCGGGCGTCGCGCGGGGCGCAGCCGTGCCCACGCAGCCACGCTGGATGCGACAACCACCCCGACCCAAGGCATCAACAAGCCCGGCACGACTACGATGCCTACCCAAGCGCAGTAGGCCGCCAGTGCCCAACCCAGCACCTGCTCACGCGCACGCAGGCGAAACGACACGCGGTCAAGTACTTGGGACTCCTCCACCGCTTGCAGCTTGTTGTGCTCCCGGCTGCGATTGACAGGTTTCTTCTTCTTGCTCATGGAATGAGTGTATCGCGCACGCTGACTGTGTTCACGGGTTGAGGGCCGGCAACCCATGCCGGAGTCTCGCGCGTTCGCAAGCCTCGCTGCCGGCCTCCAGCTCTTGGCAAGGGGCGGGTCGCCATTCATAAATGCCGCAAGCGGCTTGCACACCGATGGTTCCTGTGAGCGCGGCGCAACGCGGTTGCGTATGGTCTGTCCCCCGCATGCGGCAAAGGCTGTGCGTCACGCTCACAGTCAAGCCATCTGGCACGCTGCCGCTTTCTGAGAGCAGTTCATGCACCGAGAAATCCACCCGGAAGCTCGCGCAGCAAACGCCGCAGCTCAGGCACGGGTGGGTTTCGCTGTCTGCTATAGCAGGCCATTTTTAAGGTAAAAACGGGCATTCGCCGGCATAGAATCTGCGCAGAGTGCTATTAATTAAGGAGTATGTAATATTCAAGGCGCGATTACACATTGAACAGAAAATTCAGCACATCGCCGTCTTTTACGATGTATTCCTTGCCTTCCGCGCGCATCTTGCCCGCTTCCTTTGCGCCCTGCTCGCCTTTGAAGGCAATGTAGTCGTCAAACGCAATGGTCTGTGCGCGAATGAAGCCGCGCTCGAAGTCGGTGTGGATCACGCCAGCGGCTTGCGGGCCCGTGGCGCCAACCGGAACGGTCCAAGCGCGTACCTCTTTCACGCCCGCCGTGAAGTAAGTTTGTAGCCCCAGCAGCTTGAAACCCGCGCGAATCAGGCGGTTCAATCCCGGCTCGCTTTGGCCGAGATCGGCAAGGAAGGTGGTTTTGTCTTCATCGCTCATATCGGCCAATTCCGCTTCGATCTTTGCGCAAATGGCTACTACTGGCGCGTTCTGGCCTTTGGCATATTCTTCCAGTTTGGCCAAAAACGGGTTGTTCGCAAAGCCATCTTCAGCCACATTGCCTACAAACATCGCCGGTTTAGCGGTGATCAGACACAGCGGCCGGAGCGTGACCAATTCTTCTTTGGAGAAATCGATACCGCGCACCGGCTTGCCTTGATTGAGCGCCGCTTGGCATTTTTCTAGCACGGCCACCAGTTTCACAGCTTCTTTGTCGTTGCCAGTTTTGGCCACTTTTTGGTAGCGCTGCAAGCTTTTTTCCACGGTCGTCAAATCGGCCAAGCACAGCTCGGTCTGGATCACTTCAATGTCCGAAATCGGATCGACCTTACCCGCCACATGGATCACATTGGGGTCTTTAAAGCAGCGCACCACATTCACAATCGCATCCGTCTCGCGGATATGCGCCAGAAACTGGTTGCCCAAGCCCTCGCCTTTGGAGGCACCCGCCACCAAGCCGGCAATGTCCACAAACTCCACAACAGCGGGCACGATCTTCTGTGGGCTCACGATGTCCGCCAATTGCGTCAGGCGTGGATCAGGCAGCTCCACAATGCCCACATTGGGCTCAATTGTGCAGAAGGGATAGTTTTCTGCGGCAATCCCTGCCTTGGTCAAGGCGTTAAATAGTGTAGATTTACCAACATTCGGTAACCCAACAATTCCACATTTCAAACTCATGGTGTATTTCCTCAAAGCGGCCTTGCGGCGCTGGCTTGTAGCGACGGCGATGTTGCCAGCGGCGCTCGCCTGGCTTGCCACTTGGGGCAAAGCCCTCCAGTGTATGCGATGCACCCTTATGATGACTTGTGGCGTGCTCGCGTGGTCTGGCTCTGCGCTGGCGCATCTGAATCACTCTGACTCTTTAATCGGTCCCAACGGCACTAGTTTGGTGGCCAACGCGAGCTATTGGCACGAAAAACCCGGGCGGGTGGCAATCGTGCAAGCCTCAGACCCTCAATTTTCAGTGCGATAGTAAACGCTTTCCAGCGAAATCATGTTCGACCTCCACCCGCAAGATCGGCTTTGGATACGCGTGGATATCGAGCGCAAAAGTGGCGGGCCAGACCATGCCTATTTGTGGATTCCCTTGACTTTGATCGATTCGGTCACCCTTTACCAGCCTGATGGAAAAGGTGGCTGGCGTAGCAGCGCGGCGGGTGATCGGGTTGCCGTGGCATCCTGGCCAGAGCCTGGGCGCTATCCACGGTTTCATCTTGAACTACCCGAGGGCAAGTCAACGCTGTATCTGCAAATCCAGAGCAGCACGCCGGTGAGCATTCCGATGCATTTGGGGGCAGAGGCGCAAGCGCATGCTGAAGATCGCAGCGGCTTTTTGGCTTTGGGCTCGGTGTTCGGAGTGCTGCTGACCTTGGTGTTGGTGTGTTTCGTTACGGCTTATACCTACAAAGATCGCTTGTATTTCCTGTATGGCCTGTATATGCTGCTCCTGATTTTGGCAGTGAGCGCGTACACTGGGCTGGCCGCTTATTTGCTGTGGGATCAAAGTCCCCTCTGGGCTGATGCCTCTCAAGGTGCCTTGGCTATCGTTGCGGCGGGCTGCGCCTTTTACTTTATTGAAGACTTGTTAGGGGGGCGAGTCCTTTCTCGCAAGATTTTGATCGTAGCGAAGGTGTTGAGCGCCGCTTGCGTACCGTTGGCTGTAATCTACAGCCTCTTGCCGAAAAGCGTTGGCGTGGTTGTCTTGGCCCTTTATATGCTGGAGATCTGTGGCTTTGGCTTGGGTATGCCAGCGTGGGCTTGGAAGCGCGGCAATCGCGTGGGCA
>JBJTSL010000058.1:0-6868 GCA_046076625.1 Allobrachymonas sp. | reverse complement strand
CCATGTCAGTCACCGCCCCACTTACCCTTGAAGCAGCAGCACGCCCTGAAAAGCGCGAGCGGCGCAAAGAGGCGCGTCCGGGCGAATTGCTGGCTGCCGCGTTGGACTTGTTTGTGGAAAAAGGCTTTGCAGCAACCCGGGCGGAGGAGGTAGCGCAGCGAGCCGGCGTGTCCAAAGGCACGCTGTTTCTGTATTTCCCAAGTAAAGAGGAGCTGTTCAAGGCCGTGGTGCGTGAGCATATCAGCGGCACGATCAAGGATGCTTTTGGCGAATTGCAGGCGTTTCCCGGCACCAGCGGCGAGCTGGTGCACTACCTGATGATCCAATGGTGGGAGCGCTATGGCAACACCAAAGCCTCGGGCATCAGCAAGCTGATGATGAGCGAAGCGGGAAATTTTCCGGAATTGGCTGAGTTTTACCAGCAGGAAGTGATCATTCCGGGGCATCAACTGATCGCCCAAGTGATTGAGCGCGGCATGACCAGCGGTGAGTTTCGCCGGGTGGATGTGGAATACGCCGTGTTCAGCATCTTGGCGCCGATCATGTTTCTCATCATGTGGAAGCACTCCATGAGCGGCTGCTGCCCGTCTGGCCAAGCGATTTCTCCTGAGCGCTATTTGAACATGCAGGCTGACATTGTGGTGCAGGGTTTGCGAAATCCAGCCTTTACAGCACAGACATCTGAGACTGTTAAAAACAAACCATGAAGACTTCGACGAAATGGATACTGGGGGCTTTGGCGTTGTTGCTGATTGCGGGCGGCGCCGCGCGCGTGGCGGCCAAACGGCAAGCAGCGCCTGCGCCTGTGGCAACGACCAAGGCTGAGCCCATCATTGAGTTGGCCGCAGGTGATGTGTTCACCGTGCAAAGCATTGAGCTTGCGCAAGGTGTACCGATTTCGGGCTCGCTCAAGGCAGTGAACTCTGCTGTGATCAAAGCCCGCGTCGCAGGCGAATTGCAAGGACTCACGGTGCGCGAGGGCGATGCGGTCAAAGCTGGGCAAATCATTGCTCGGGTGGACAGCAGCGAATACGCTGCGCGCGTGCGCCAAGCGCAGGAAACCGCGGATGCTGCACAAGCACAGATCGCAATCGCCCAGCGTAGTTTTGACAACAACAAAGCCTTGGTCGAACAAGGCTTCATCTCGCGCACGGCTCTCGATACTTCTTTGGCTTCTTTGCAATCGGCTCAGGCCAATCACAAAGCCACTCTGGCTGCGCTGGATGTGGCCAAGAAATCGGTGCAAGACACGGTGCTCACTGCCCCTATTTCCGGCATTGTTTCCCAGCGTCTCGCGCAGCCGGGTGAGCGCGTGGGCATTGATGCCCGCGTGGTGGAGATTGTGGACTTGAGCCGCTTGGAGCTGGAAGCACCTTTGGCGGCCTCAGATTCTGTGCAAGTGCGAGTTGGTCAAACCGCGCGCTTGAAGATGGAAGGTCGCAGCGAAGAAATTGCCGCCACCGTGACGCGGATCAACCCCAGCGCCACGGCCAGCAACCGCAGTGTGCTGGTGTATCTCAGTGTGGCGGCACTGCCTGGCCTGCGCCAAGGCTTGTTTGCCCAGGGCATGCTCGATACGGTGAAAGAAACTGCGCTTGCGGTCCCCTTGTCTGCCGTGCGCACCGACAAACCGCAACCTTATTTGCAAGTCATCGTCAACGGACGCATCAAGCATCAAACCGTGGAAATGGGCGGGCGTGGTGAAGCGCAGGGCATGACGATGATAGCTATTAAAAACATAGCATCAGGCGCAATGATTACGCCGGCGAGTGCCGGAAATCTTCGTGAAAATACACAGGTGACTTTGCCCGGTGGCAAACCAACAGTGGCACCGAAAACCACAGCATCGGGTCGCTAAAGCATGTGGTTCACTCGCGTCAGCCTGCAAAACCCGGTCTTCGCCACGATGATGATGCTGGCGCTGATGGTGCTGGGCATCTTCAGTTACCAGCGTTTGAAGGTCGATCAATTTCCAAGCATCGACTTCCCTGTTGTTGTCGTCTCCACCGACTATCCGGGAGCAGCGCCTGAGATTGTAGAAAGCGAAGTTTCCAAAAAAATTGAAGAGGCGGTCAATTCCATCGCCGGTATCAATGCCCTCACCTCGCGCAGCTACGAAGGCGTGTCGGTGGTGGTGATCGAATTCCAGTTGCACATCAATGGCCGCAAAGCGGCGGATGATGTACGGGAAAAAGTCTCGGCTGTGCGCCCCAATTTGCGCACTGAGGTGAAAGAGCCTCGCGTGCTGAGATTTGACCCGTCTGCGCGTTCGGTCTGGTCAGTGGCCGTGCTGCCCGTGGCTATCGGGCAAAGTCAAGCCATGAGCGGTGTGGATCTCACGAATTGGGCCGATCAAAACCTGAAAAAACGTTTGGAAAACGTGCGCGGCGTGGGCTCGGTGTCTCTCGTGGGCGCCACTAAGCGCGAAATCAATGTTTACCTCAACCCACAAGCGCTGGAAGCTTATGGCATCAGCGGCGATCAGGTCGCCAGCGCGATCCGCAATGAGAACCAGGATTTGCCGGTGGGCGCGGTGCGCTCGTCTGCGCAGGAGCGCGTGGTGCAAGTGCAATCGCGCGTGCAGCGGCCAGAGGATTTTGCCAAGATCATTGTGGCGAGGAAAGCAGGCGCCGCGATTACGGTCGGCCAACTTGCCCGTATCTCCGATGGCGCACAAGAAGCCGAAAATCTCGCACTCTACAACGGCCAGCGTACGCTGCTGCTCTCGGTGCAAAAGTCTCAAGACGAAAACACGATTGAAGTGGTCGATGGCCTGAAGAAAACCATTGCCGAGATGGAAAAGCAGCTTCCGCCCGGCATCAAGCTGCAAGAAATCCAAGACAACTCACGCTCGATTCGCGTCTCGGTGAACAATGTGCGCCAGACTTTGATTGAAGGCGCGTTTCTCACGGTACTGATCGTGTTCCTGTTTTTGAACTCATGGCGCTCCACCGTGATCACGGGCCTCACGCTGCCGATTGCCTTGATCGGCACGTTCCTCTTCATGCAAATCTTCGGCTTCACGATCAATATGATCACGCTGATGGCCTTGTCGCTTTGCGTAGGTCTCCTGATTGACGATGCGATTGTGGTGCGGGAAAACATCGTGCGCCACATCCAGATGGGCAAATCGCCTTATCAAGCCTCGCTCGACGGCACACAGGAAATTGGCCTCGCGGTGCTCGCCACCACCTTTTCCATCGTTGCCGTGTTTCTGCCGATTGGCTTCATGGGCGGGATTATTGGCAAATTCTTCCATGAATTTGGCATCACCATCGTGGCGGCGGTGATGATCTCGATGTTTGTGAGCTTCACACTCGATCCGATGATGTCTTCCATATGGCATGACCCCGCCATTGACCGGCATGGCCAGCCGTTCAAGCCCGTGAGCTTTTACGACAAAACGATTGGCCGAGTGACGCACGCTTTCGAGCGCGGCACAGACAAACTCGGCGAAGGCTACCAAAACATCCTGCGCTGGAGCTTGCAGTGGAAAAAGACCACGATGCTGCTGGCGATTCTCACTTTTGCCTTGAGCATATTCATGGTGCGCTTCTTAGGCACCGAGTTTGTGCCCAAACCGGATTTTGGAGAAAGCAACATCAGTTTTTACACGCCGGTGGGTTCGTCCCTCGAAGCCACGGAGGCCAAGGTCAAACAGGTCGAAGCCGTCATCCGCGAGCGGCCCGAGGTGCGCTACACCCTCTCCACCATCAACACCGGTAATGCGCAAGGCAAGATTTACGCAAACGTGTATGTGCGCCTGACCAACCGCAAAGAGCGTGCTCAGACCGTCGATCAAATCTCCGCCGAGTTGCGCACGCGCTTGCAACAGGTGGCGGGTATCACGGTGACTCAAGCAGGCACACTCGATGCAGTCGGTGGCAACAAGCAGATCGAAGTCGCGCTTAAAGGCACAGACTTGAAAGAGCTGGAGCGGCTCACGGTGCAGGTGATGGCTAGGCTGCGCGATATTCCGGGTTTGGTGGATCTCGATTCGAGCGTGAAGCCGGCCAAACCCACCATTGAAGTGGATGTACGCCGCGAAGTGGCTTCCGATTTAGGGCTCACAACAGCGCAAGTCGGCAGTAGCCTTCGTACGCTGGTGGCCGGTCAAACTGTAGGCAACTGGCGCGCGTCAGATGACCAAACCTATGATGTGAACGTACGACTCTCGCCCGATGCGCGCAACACGCCCCAAGATCTGGAGCGCCTGCCTTTCGCTTTGGGTGTCAACGCCGATGGCAGTTCCCGCGTGGTACGCCTCAATCAGGTGGCTAGCGTGCGCGAATCCACAGGCCCGAACCAGATCAACCGCCGCGATCTCACACGCGAGGTGGCCATCAATGCCAACGTGTTTGGCCGCTCTGCCGGCGAAGTATCTGCTGATATCCGCAAGACCTTGGATGAAGTGACCCTGCCGCCAGGCTACACCTACCAATTCGGCGGCAGTACGAAAAACATGGCGGAATCGTTCGGCTACGCCGTCTCAGCATTGGCGTTGGCGGTGATCTTCATCTACATGATCCTGGCCAGCCAGTTCAAGAGCTTCTTGCAGCCGCTGGCGCTGATGACGGCGCTTCCGCTGACTTTGATTGGCGTGGTGCTGGCCTTGCTGATGTTCCGATCCACCCTGTCCATGTTCTCCGTGATCGGCGTGATCATGCTGATGGGTTTGGTGACGAAAAACGCGATTTTGCTGGTGGATTTTGCGATCCGCTCAAGAGAAGCCGGCATGGAGCGCGCTGAAGCGCTACTCTTGGCGGCCAAAGTGCGCCTGCGCCCGATTTTGATGACGACCCTGGCCATGATTTTTGGCATGGTGCCGCTCGCGTTTGCCCTGTCCGAAGGTTCCGAGCAGCGCGCGCCGATGGGGCAAGCGGTGATTGGCGGCGTGATCACCTCATCCCTGCCCACACTGGTGGTCGTGCCCGTCGCATATTGCTATATGGATGATCTGGCCAACTGGTTCAAACGCCTGTTTGCTGGTACGCCCCAGACTAAAATCAAAGGTTTGCCGCAATCAGCGGAATGACCCATCTTCAGAAGAGAAACACCATGAATTTCGAACAAGCCCGTTTCAACATGATTGAGCAGCAAATCCGCCCTTGGGATGTACTCGACCCAGCCGTTTTGCAATTGCTCGCCACCGTTAAGCGCGAAGATTTTGTGCCACTGGCTTACAAGCAAGTGGCTTTTACCGATATGGAAATTCCGTTGCAAACCGGCGGCAAAGATGGCCTGGTGATGCTCGCACCCAAGGTAGAAGCGCGCATGCTGCAGGATTTGGCTGTTCACAAGCATGAGAAGGTTTTGGAAATCGGCACGGGAAGCGGCTACATGGCCGCCCTACTGGCTCACAAGGCGCAGCGTGTGATCTCGTTGGAGATCAATGAGGCGCAGGCGCAAACCGCGCGCGAGAATCTGCAAAAGGCGGGTATCCACAATTGCGAAGTGCGCATGGCTGATGGTTCGAAAGTTGACCTTTCTGTCGATGGGCCGTTTGACGTGATCGTGCTCTCCGGCTCCGTGGCCAGCGTGCCGCCGGCGTTGAAGAACCTGCTCAAACCGGGAGGTCGCCTGGCAGCCATCGTGGGCAATGAGCCGGTGATGTGCGCCACCCTCATCTTACGAGCGCAGGACGGCAGCGATGTGACCACCCAGCCTTGGGACACACTCGCCCCGCGCCTGCTAGGTTTTGCCGACACGCCCAAATTCAGTTTCTAAAAATGATCCCGCAAATCCGTCCTGCTGCTTTTGGCCAATGGTTGGTCACGCAAAGCGATGCCACGCCACAGTCCGCCCCCCTCGTGCTGGATGTGCGCGAGCCGTGGGAAGTGTCAACGGCCAACATCAAGTTGATTGCCGATGCGCCAGCTTTTGATGTGCTGTACATGCCGATGCAAAGCATTCCCCAGCGCTTGAATGAATTGCCCCAGGATCGCACGATTGCCTGCCTGTGCCATCACGGCATGCGCAGCCAGCAAGTCGCGGCGTTCTTGCTCAATCGCGGCTTTAAAAATGTCATCAATATCGCCGGTGGCATTGATGCCTGGAGTCGAGAAGCTGACCCCAGTGTCGCCGCCTACTGAACACCCCAGATTCTGAACCGAAAGGATGCCCATGTTTGAATTCCCCCGCTTGCCTCGCTCTGCCGTTTTCCTCGCGGCCTGTGCACTCGTGAGCGCCGCACATGCGCAGAGCCTTTCTGAGTTGTACCAGGCGGCCAGCAGCTATGACGCAACCTACCAAGCCGCCAAATCCCAATACGAAGCCAACTTGGCCCGCGCGGAGCAAAGCAAGGCTGGGCTGCTGCCCACTGCCAACCTGTCGGCCAACATCAGCCGCAGCGACTTTGAGAACAACAATCCCGTCACCAACCGCAATTTCGGCACGCGCGGAGCTACTCTGAGCGCCAATCAGCCACTGTATCGCCCTGCCAACCGCGCGACAGCCGCCCAAGGTGGTCTGCAAGCAACCCAGGCCCAATCTGCGTTGCAAACTGCCGAGCAAGACTTGATGGTGCGCGTGACCCAAGCGTATTTCGATGTGCTGGCCAGCCTGGATAGCCTGACCTTTGTCAAAGCCCAGAAAACCGCCGTGGCCGAGCAACTGGCCGCCGCCAAACGAAATTTTGAAGTTGGCACATCCACTATCACAGACACCCGTGAAGCCCAAGCGCGCTTTGATTTGGTGATTGCCCAAGAAATCGCGGCCGAAAATGATTTGCGCGTCAAGCGCCTCGCCTTGGATCAACTCGTGGGTAAACCCGGTACAGCTCCCAAAGCACTTGCCCTGCCCGCCAAGCTGCCTGATGTGCTGCCTGCCGATGTGAACCTCTGGGTCACGCAATCGCAGGAGCAACATC
>JBJTSL010000057.1:0-2226 GCA_046076625.1 Allobrachymonas sp. | reverse complement strand
GCGATGGTGTGTGGGCCAGCGTTGTCGGCGCGTTGAACGGCGCGAATGGTGCCGGCGCGGTCTACGACTGTGGCGGTGACGTTGTGGCCACCGGCTGTGCAAGCGGCCACTGTGGCGGCGGCGATTTGGTTGGCCAGTTCGAGCGACATATTGCGCTCGGTGCGCACGGCCTGGGCTTGTGCCGTGGAAGCGACTGCGCAAGCAGCCAAGATAAGGGTAGTAGCAAAGTGACGCATGAGATTCTCCTGATAGGACATTGCGGTTCAATCAACCGTAGGAGAACTGTAAAAATAATGCGCGGTTTGCACCATCCGCACCGCTACGCCAAAGCATCCGTATAACTACGCGGCGTTAATCTTCCTGCTCGACCAAGCTGGCGTAGCTGCGAATGAGCTGCGCCAAGGAGCCTGCCTCGAGCTTGGCAAACAGGTGGGCACGATGCGTTTCAACGGTACGCGGAGACAGATCAAGCGCACGGCCAATTTCTTTGTTGGTCAGGCCTTCCACGATGAGGCCCAGCACTTCGCGCTCGCGCTCAGACAGCTGCGCATAGCGCTCGCGTGCCGCGCGATCGGCTTGATGCCTTTGGCGCGAGCGCACATGCTGGCGCACGGCATGCTGCAAAGCTTCGATCAAGGCTTCGTCATCAACAGGCTTTTCCAGAAACTCGGCAGCGCCTGCTTTGAAAGCACGCCGACACATCTCGACCGTGCCATGGCCGGTGAGCATGATGACCGGTTGATCGACGCCTTGCGCAATGAGGCGCTCCAAAACGCTCAGCCCGCTCAAACCCGGCATGCGCACATCGAGCACGATCGCGCCGATGCTCTCGCGATCAAAGCCTTGCAAAAACGCCACAGGATCAGCCCAGCTTTGCACGCGCAGCCCCACGGTGTTGATCAGCAGGGCGAGGCTGCTGCGCACGGCGTCGTCATCGTCGATGAGTTGAATCAAGGGCGAGAGGGGTTGCGCGGCAGATTTGGCGTCTGGGCTGTTCATGATGGGGTGCTTTGCATGAGGGGCAGAGTCAATTTGAAGCTCGCGCCGGTGGGCGCATGGTTGCTGGCGCTGAGCTGCCCGCCCATTTTCTCAGCCAAAGATTCACACAGGCTCAAGCCCAGCCCCAGCCCGCCTTCGCGCGTGCTGAAAAATGGCCCAAACACGCGAGGCAGAGCTTCCGGCGAAATGCCGCTGCCGCTGTCTTGCACCGACAGCACGCCTTGTGCGCCTTCGGAGGCTACGCTAAGCGTGAGGCTGCGTTGGTTGGCGGGCGTGTTGGCCATGGCTTGAATGGCGTTGGTGATGAGGTTGTGAATGATTTGCTCAACCGCGATCGGATCGGCCAGCACCAGCACGGGCTGCGGTGCATCCAGCGTTGCGTTGACGTGATGTTTGTGAAGCTCAGGCAGCAGCAGATTCAACGCAGCCTTCGCTGCATCGGCCAAGCTAACGGCTTGCGGCGGCGCGGAGGTGGACGGATCGATGCTGCGCCGCAGGCGGGCGATCACATCGGATGCGCGGCGCGCTTGCGTGGCCGCTTGCTTCATGGCCTCGCGGGCGGTGTCGAGCTCGGGCGGATCTTCGTTGAGGAGGCGCTGCGAGGCTTGCGTGTTGGCCAAGACGGCAGTGAGCGGTTGGTTCAGCTCATGAGCGAGCCCAGCGGCCAGCTCACCCATCTGATTCAAACGCGCGACTTGGCCTAGGCGCAAAAGCTCTTCGGCGCGACGGCGCTGTTCGCGTTGGCGCAGCAGGGCAGACAGTGCGGCCAGCGCAGCAGCGACGAGCACCAGCCAGGAGGCCATGCGCAGCCACGGCAACTGTGACCAACTCACTTGCTGCACCGCCACGACATTGAAGGGCTGGCTTTCCGAGGCCAAGTTTTTTTGGGCTTCAAAGCGCCAGCCGCCAGCGCCAAGCTGACCTGGCTGCACGATGTATTGCTGCCCAAGATGCTCTAGGCTGATGCGAACCGGGCTGCTTTTGGGGTTCATCGGCCATTCGGCCCAAGGCACAACGGCTTGCAGATCGAGCCGCAGTGCGAAGCTGGCCGGATCAGCAGCGCTGACCAGAACGTAGCGGCCTTGTGTAAAGTCTAGGCGCGCTAGAGAGGCGCGGCGCTGTGTTCGGGAGCGCGCCTCGGCCTGCGTCAGCTCTGGATCTGTCCATTGCGCAGCACCTTCGCGACGCTTGACTTCCAAGATTTGCGGATACACCGAAGACAGGCGC
>JBJTSL010000056.1:0-8060 GCA_046076625.1 Allobrachymonas sp. | reverse complement strand
GTGCACGTAACCCGCCGTGACGGCGACGCTGTGAATGCCGCTCTCGCGGCAGGCATCGGCCACGTCCATTGCATACTCAGCAAAGATCACCGGGTCGTTGTAGGTGAAGGCCACCGACTGCACGTTAATGCCTTGGCGCTGCAATTCGCCGCAGGCATTGGCAATTTGCTGGGGCGAGGCGTTTTGCCCGAGCTTGTCGGTGTCGCGGCTTTTGGAAATGTCCCAGTTTTGGCAAAACTTGCAACAGAGGTTGCAGCCCGCCGTGCCAAAGCTCAAGATGCCTGAGCCGGGGTAGAAATGGTTGAGCGGCTTTTTTTCAATCGGGTCCACGCAAAAGCCGCTGGAACGGCCATAGGTAGAAAGCACCATACTGCCACCCGAACGTTCGCGCACAAAGCACAGCCCTTTTTGCCCCGCATGCAGCTTGCATTCACGCGGGCAGAGGTCACACTGCAAGCGCCCATCAGGCAGGGCATGCCACCACTGGGCAGGGTGAGCGGCAGTTGGGCAGAGCAATTCATTGCTCATGAAACTTCTGTACCTCGTAGCGCGAGAGCTTGACCTCGGGCGACCAGAAATCAAACGGCAAACCTGCTTTCACTTTGAGATGCGCAAGGAAGGCGCGAGGCTCAGGGATTTGCTCCCAGACCTGGGGCAGGTAGGTGCTGCGGTAGAGCTGGCCTTGGTGAGCTGCTTCGAAGATGAGGCCGTCGACGCCAGGGCGCAGTTGCCACAGCGCATGCGATTCGTTGGCATGCTGCAATGGCTCGGGCGCTGTGAGCACCGAGACTTCGACTTTCAACTGCGACAACTCTTGCGCTGAGACAGGCGGGAAGCGTGGATCTTGCAGGGCGGCGGCGATGGCATTGGCCTGCACATCATGCGCGAGCGGGCGATGGGCTTGCAGGCTGCCGATGCAGCCTCTCAGTTGGCCATTTTTCGTCAGCGTGACGAAGCTGGCGCCGAGCGTTTGGAAGGGGCTGAGGTCTTGCGCGGCGCTGGCTTGGCCGGCAATGTGCAGCTGCAAATGCTGGCGAGCCAGGTGCACGAGCTGCTGGCCTTGGCCTTCAGTCAGAGGCGCATTTTTAAGGCGAAATGGGTCACTCGCCGGCATGGAATCTTCGTTGATTGCTATTGAATTGATAGTATCAGCTGAATCAGATGTTTCATACAAGGTAAAGCAGGCATAGCCCACCACACGCTCGCGGCCTTCTGGGGTGTTGCCTGCGGTGTCGCCAGAGTTCACGCGCTCAATTTGCTGGATGCGCAAGCCGCGCTGTTTGGACAGAAGCAGAGCACCGTTCACCGGCGTTGCGCCGCAGGCTTGGTCGTGGTTGAGGCTGGCATCGAAGGTGAGGATTTGGGCGCAGGTGGCGGCGTCGATGGCGTTGGATTGCTCATACGTGTGAAAGTGCGACAGATCGGTGCTGATCACAAACACCGTGCTTTCGTCTGCCCAGAGGCGCTGCATGACTTGCGCCACCGCCTCGCGCGGCGCGTCACCCACGAGCAGGGGCACGAGTGTGGCTTGCGGCAAGGCGCGCTGCAGGAAGGGCACATGCACTTCTAGGCAATGCTCCTGCGCATGCGCATCCGGGCGCGTGCAGAGAAAAGGCAGATCGGCGATGGCCGCCATGCCCAGCGTATCCAGTGGCAGTGCGCCCAGGGGCGTTTCAAAGCTGCCCGCGCCGGGCGCGGCGATGCCACGGAAATACACGCGATGCGCGGGGCCGAACATGACGACTCGGCGAATCTTGTTGGCGTGCGCGGCGAGTAGGGCATAGGCTTTGCCGGCAGTTTGGCCGCTGTAGATGTGGCCGGCGTGTGGGGCGATGATGATTTTGGGGAGCGCAGGCGCGATGGGTGCAGCCTGCAAATACGCATGCACTCGAGCAGCAAGTTGCGCTGCATCTGCTTCAAAAAACGTAGCACTGAGCGCAGATTTTCTGCCGGCGGAGAGCAGATTTTGCCTAAAGTTTTGCAGCGTGAGCCTAGCCTGCTGGCCGGCTTGGCCGCCTTGCGTGGCTTCAAAGCAAACGCGCCGCAACGCGCCTTCTAGCAGCGCAATCTGGCCTTGCTGGAGTGCTTCATCGACCGTCATGGCAGGCGTTTACTTGCTGGGACTGCTCTGCGGCGGCTGGCTGGGTGCGGCTGAGACTGTGCCGACATTGACCGAGACCGATGGCGCAGGCGGCGGCTGGAGCTGAGCGGGCGTGAGATTCAGTGGCTTGCCTTGTAGCGCGGCGATGAACTGCGCTTGGCTCAGGTGCTGGTGAAGCGGCGAGAAGGCCAGTTCAAACTCCAACTGGCCGCTCGTCAAAAGCTTCGGCTCACTCATTTTGATGGGTTTGCATTGCTTGCCGCAGGAAAGCGCCAACTCTTTTTGCACCAAGCGGGCCGTATCAAGCGCCGCGCCGCGTGTGCCAGCCGTGGCGAAGACGGTGCGTGTGGTGACGATTAAACGGCCCACACCTTCTCGGGCACTGTGCTGCAAGCCCAGCTCGCCACTGATGGCATCACGGGTGACTTGAGGTGCAGGCGCTTTGCTGCCCGAAGCACCGGGTGTGCCAGCAGCGGATGGTGGCACACTGCCCGGCTTGGGCTGAGGGACAGCAGGCAAGCCCAGCACGTTGGCTTCTTGCGCCACACTCAGGCCACACAGCGCGCAGACGCACAGCGCAGCGAAAAATTTCAGAGGGTCGTTCATAGCTGGATTTTCTCATTGAATCCAGACGACGCGGCGCTTGTGGATCAGTGCAAATGCCGGGGTTTGCGTCCACCGCCGTGGCCACCCAAGCCGCCTTGCCCGCCGCCGCGCAGCGTGCGAGGAATGGTGAGCGAATCAATCATGGCATTGAAGCGGGTGGTGAAGAGCCTGTCGATCTCCGCGCTGATGCCGCCCAGATCAGCTTTGTCAAAATGTCGCTCCATCACGGCGGTCACATCGTCGATCAACATATCGCGCTGGATTTGCATGATGTCGCCCGGTGTGGGGCCGACGAAGAGCATCAGGAAATCGTCGCGCGATTCGGCTTCATCATCCTCATCTTCCTCGTCAAACTCGGCATCGAAAATACTCACCTCAATGGCCGCACCACCAGCGGCCAGCTCATTGAGGTTCATGCACATCTCTTCCAAGCTGCTACGGAAATCTTCGTCGGCAGCCACCGTCCAGCACATGTGCAGCACATGCTCTTTTTCGTCCATACGAATGCCCGGCTCTTCCTCGTAGGCGCTCACCGCGCCCTTGGCCAAGGACTTCGCGCCCGCATAAGACCACAGGGGCTTGAGCGCATCTTGCAATTGGGCATAAGACACATCAGCGCGCAAAGGCACATCGCCATGCACATGGATTTCAAAAGGAGTGTTGTGAGCAGCCATGAGGGGAGTTTAGTACTTTGGGCAGCGATGTACAGCTTTTTAGTGCCTAGGATCGGACTCGAGCCCAGCGCACGTGTGCGCTTTCGTCAAACCCGCTCCTGAGTGGACCGGTTCGTGAGTGCCTGCCATGCTGTGAAAAAAAATGGTGCCCGGGACCGGGATCGAACCGGCACGCTCGCTATTAACGAAGCGGCGGATTTTAAGTCCGCTGTGTCTACCTATTTCACCACCCGGGCTCAACTGAGCATCCTTGGATTGTCAAACAAAAACGCCCCGAACAAAGCCGAGGCGCAAGGAATACGAGAATATTTTGGAGGCGTGGGCCGGAGTCGAACCGACCTACACGGATTTGCAATCCGGTGCATAACCGCTTTGCTACCACGCCCCGCGAAAACCAAAAACATCGCTTCAAACCAAAAAGGGAAGCTGGGCTTCCCTTTTTGAAAATTGGAGCGGGCTAAGAGTCTCGAACTCTCGACCTCAACCTTGGCAAGGTTGCGCTCTACCAACTGAGCTAAGCCCGCGGAAAACTGAGATTATAGCAGGAAAATTTCAGTGCTTGACCACACTGCTGGCAATTTCTTTGTCAACCACCGATGCGGCGGCCACTGCATCGGCCGACGCTTTGGCATCCTCATCGGGCAAAGGCATAGGTGCGGATTCCAGCGCGGCTTGCAGCACCTGATCAATCCATTTCACCGGAATGATCTCCATGCCGTTTTTCACGTTCTCGGGAATATCGGTCAAGTCTTTCACATTCTCTTCGGGAATCAACACCGTCTTGATACCACCGCGAAGCGCTGCCAACAGCTTTTCTTTCAAGCCGCCAATGGCCGTGACCTCGCCACGCAAGGTGATCTCTCCGGTCATGGCCACGCTGGCTTTCACCGGGATACCCGTGAGGGCGGAGACGATGGCCGTGGTCATGGCGATACCCGCACTCGGCCCGTCTTTGGGTGTCGCACCATCGGGCACGTGGATGTGCACATCGCGCTTTTCAAACAATTCGTCTTTGATGCCCAAGAGGCGTGAGCGTGAACGCACCACGGTGCGCGCGGCTTCCACCGATTCTTTCATCACATCGCCCAGCGAGCCGGTGCGCGTGGTGTTGCCCTTGCCGGGCATGGTGGCCGCTTCAATGGTGAGCAAATCACCGCCCACCTCCGTCCATGCCAACCCCACAACTTGTCCGACCTGATTGCTTTGTTCCGCACGGCCGTAATTGAATTTGCGCACGCCGATGAAGTCAGAGAGATTCTCCGCCGTCACCACGACCTGAGTTTCGTATTTTTTCAGCAAAATGCCCTTGACCACCTTGCGGCAAATCTTGGACAGCTCGCGCTCCAGAGAACGCACACCCGCCTCACGCGTGTAATAGCGTATCAGGTCGCGCACCGCATCTTCTTGCACCTTTAACTCAGCGGCTTTGACGCCATTGTTTTCCAGTTGCTTGGGCAAAAGATAGCGCAGCGCAATGCTGGTTTTTTCGTCTTCGGTGTAGCCCGAGAGGCGAATCACTTCCATGCGATCGAGCAGCGCGGGCGGGATGTTCATGGAGTTGGAGGTGGCCACAAACATCACATCGCTCAAATCGAAATCCACATCCACATAATGGTCGCTGAAGGTGTGGTTTTGCTCGGGGTCCAGTACCTCGAGCAAGGCACTGGATGGATCGCCGCGCATGTCTTGCCCCATCTTGTCGATTTCATCGAGTAAGAAGAGCGGGTTGCGCGCGTTCACTTTCGTGAGGCTCTGCAAAATCTTGCCCGGCAACGCGCCAATGTAGGTGCGGCGGTGGCCGCGAATTTCGGCTTCATCGCGCATGCCGCCCAAGGCCATGCGCACATACTTGCGGCCGGTGGCTTTGGCAATCGATTGGCCGAGCGAGGTTTTGCCCACGCCAGGCGGGCCAACCAAGCAAAGAATCGGCGCTTTCACCTTGTCCACACGCTGCTGCACGGCAAGGTATTCCAAGATGCGGTCTTTGACTTTTTCCAAACCGAAGTGATCGGCGTTGAGCACGTCTTCGGCATTGCCCAAATCGTGCTTGATCTTGGTTTTTTTGCTCCAAGGCAAACCCACGAGCACATCAATGTAATTGCGCACGACGGTCGCTTCGGCTGACATGGGCGACATGAGCTTCAATTTTTTCAGCTCAGCATCGGCTTTCTTGCGAGCTTCTTGCGGCATCTTGGCCGCTTTGATCTTTTTCTCGATCTCTTCAATGTCCGCCCCTTCTTCGCCATCGCCCAGCTCTTTTTGAATCGCTTTGACCTGCTCATTCAAATAAAAATCGCGCTGGTTTTTCTCCATCTGGCGCTTGACGCGGCTGCGGATTTTCTTGTCCACGTTGAGGATTTCCACCTCGCGCTCCAACTGCTCAAACACATTTTCCAAGCGCTCCTTGATGCCCAAGGTTTCGAGCACGGTTTGCTTGTTTTCCAGTTTGAGGGGCGTGTGTGCGGCAATCGTGTCGGCCAAGCGGCCTGCATCGTCGATGCTGGAAATCGATGTGAGGATTTCCGGCGGGATTTTCTTGTTGAGCTTGACGTATTGGTCAAACTGGCTCACCACGGCGCGGCGCACCGCTTCGATGGCTGTGGCGTCGTCTGCACTGGGCGAGGCGCTGGTGTAGGGTGTCACGTTTGCATGGAAATGCGCTTCGCCCTCAGTGATTTGGTTCACTGTGGCACGCTGCTGGCCTTCAACCAGTACCTTCACCGTGCCATCGGGAAGTTTGAGCATTTGCAAAATCGTGGAGACGCAGCCCACGCCAAACATATCCTCGACCACTGGCTCGTCTTTGGCGGCGGCTTTTTGCGCCACCAGCATGATGCGGCGATCCGCCTCCATGGCGGCTTCCAGGGCTTTGATACTCTTTGTGCGACCCACAAACAAGGGAATGACCATGTGCGGGAAGACCACCACATCGCGCAGGGGCAGCAGCGGCAGATCCATCGGTTCAGAGGGGAGGGGAATGGCACCAGACATGGCTTCTCACTTCACAAAAATACAATCGCAGCCTGGTGCAAAGGGGCAAGCCTCTGCCGCATCAAGCTTTTTTGGCTTCTTCCCGATAGACGAGCAAAGGAGGCTTGTTTTCGTCGATGGTGGATTCGTCCACCACAACTTTGGCCACATTGGTCACATCGGGCAGTTCAAACATGGTGTCGATCAGCGCCGCTTCAAGGATGGAGCGCAGGCCGCGTGCGCCGGTTTTGCGTTCTTGCGCTTTGCGGGCAATGGCCTTGAGGGCATTCGGGCGCACTTCTAGCTCCGCGCCTTCCATGGACAGCAGCTTCGCGTATTGCTTGACCACGGCATTTTTCGGCTCTGTCAAGATTTGAATCAGCGCATCTTCGCCCAGCTCATCGAGCGAAGCAATCACGGGCAGGCGGCCAATCAGCTCAGGAATCAGACCAAATTTGATCAAATCTTCCGGCTCAATCTCTTTGAAAGTCTCGGTCAGGCTGCGCTGCTTCTTGCTCTTGACTGCCGCGCCAAAGCCAATGCCACCCGCTTCTTGACGGGATTCAACGACCTTTTCAAGGCCTTGGAATGCTCCACCGCAAATAAAGAGGATGTTGGTGGTGTCCACCTGCAAAAAATCTTGGTTCGGATGCTTGCGCCCACCTTGCGGCGGCACGCCGGCCATCGTGCCTTCGACCAGCTTGAGCAAGGCTTGCTGCACACCTTCGCCGCTCACATCACGGGTGATGGAAGGGTTGTCACTCTTGCGGGAAATTTTGTCGATCTCATCGATGTACACGATGCCTTGCTGCGCTTTGTCCACATCGTAATTGCAGGCTTGCAGCAGTTTGGAGATGATGTTCTCCACATCTTCGCCCACATAGCCAGCTTCGGTCAGCGTGGTCGCATCGGCCATGACGAAGGGCACATTGAGCATGCGCGCGAGTGTTTGTGCAAGCAGTGTTTTGCCAGAGCCGGTGGGGCCGATCAACAAGATATTGGTTTTTGCCAGCTCCACATCGTCTTTGCGGGCTTTTTCTTTATGGCGAAGGCGTTTGTAGTGGTTGTACACCGCCACGGCCAATGCCCGCTTGGCGGGTACTTGGCCAATCACATAGCCATCCAAATGCTTTTTGATTTCTGCGGGGCTGGGCAAATCGCCTTTGGCTTCCTTGTCCAGCTCGGGGGTGACCTCATCGCGGATGATGTCATTGCACAAATCAATGCACTCATCACAAATGAAGACCGAAGGGCCTGCGATGAGTTTTTTGACCTCGTGCTGGCTTTTGCCGCAGAAGGAGCAGTACAGCGTTTTTTCGCTGGAGGAAGTGCCTTTACGCTCTGCCATGGAGGTACCCGGTGGTTGTCAACACCCTAATGATACCGCCTGCAAAATGCGTTTCGGGCACGGTAACACTTCTCTTGGGCATCAGGCGCTCGGACGCTTGGCGATCACCTGATCGACCAAACCGTATTCCTTGGCTTCTTCGGCAGAGAGCCAGTAATCGCGCTCGACATCGCGGGCAATCTTGTCCACAGGCTGGCCGGTGCGCTCGGAGTAGATCTTATTGAGCAATTCGCGGGTTTTGAGAATCTCGCGGGCGGAGATTTCAATGTCGCTGGCCATGCCACGCGCTCCACCCGAGGGCTGGTGCATCATCACGCTGGCGTTCGGCAAGGCGATGCGCTTGCCCTTGGCGCCTGCCATG